>JAEYXO010000211.1 GCA_023431245.1 Pseudomonadota bacterium
CGCGCCTACGGCCTGCACGGCGAGACCGTCGAGAAAACCGAAGACTTCGAAGCCGCCTTCGAACGCGCCTGGTCGGCGAAGACCGCGGCGCTGATCGAATGCCGCGTGGATCCCGAAGCGATCACGCCGAGGACGACACTGTCAGCGATCCGGGAAGAGGCGAAGAAAAGTAAAAAAGGCTGAAAAACCAAAAAGCTTGGCCACAGAGGACACAGAGAAAAACAGGGCCTTCGATGTGTTTGTTGAAAAGCCATTGCGCGGCATCGCCGATGAATTATAAATATTTGATTTTATTGATAAATTTATGAACCCTTCGACTGACATCATCGGCTTTGCAGGCATCGGCGCCATGGGCACCCCGATGGCCGGCAATCTCGCCAAAGCAGGTTACAAGCTCGTCGTGTTCGATCTCGATGCCGCGCGTACCGCCTCTTTCACGCGTGAACATCCGGCAGCCACCGTCGCCAAAAACCTCGCCGACCTCGGCGCACGGTCGAACATCGTCATCACGATGCTGCCCGACGGCAAGGCGGTGCGCACGGCGCTGTGCGGCGCGGGCGACTCGTTCAGGGACTGCATCCTCGAACGCGCGGCGAAGGACACGCTGGTGATCGACATGAGTTCCTCTTCACCCGTCGGCACCCGTGATCTCGGCAAGCTGCTCGCCGCGCGCGGTACACCCTTCATCGACGCGCCGGTGTCGGGCGGCGTCAAGGGCGCGGTTGCGGCGACGCTGGCGATTATGGCCGGCGGCGATGCGGCGATTTTCGAACGCGTGAAACCGATGCTGGCGAAGATGGGCGGCCAGCTGTTCCACTGCGGCCCGCTGGGTGCGGGACATGCGATCAAGGCGCTGAACAATTACGTGTCGGCAGCGGGACTGGTGGCGGCCTGCGAGGCGCTGATCGCGGCCGAACGTTTCGGCCTCGACCCCGCGGTGGCCACCGACATCATCAACGCCTCCAGCGGCATGAACAACACGACCAAAAACAAGGTGAAGCAGCAGATGCTCAACGGTGCCTTCGGCGCCGGCTTCGCCACCAGCCTGATGGCGAAGGACGTGCGCACCGCGCTGGAGGTGGTCGAATCGACCGGCACCACGCCGGACCTCGCCCGCCATTGCGCGGCCTTCTGGAGCGCCGCGGAAACGCAGCTGCCGGCGGGCACCGACCACACCGGCGTCTACAAGCTGATCAAGGACAAGAAACAGGCGTGATGCACAAGCCGCTGACGGGCCTGCGCGTGCTCGACATGAGCCGCATACTCGCCGGCCCCTGGTGCGGCCAGGTGCTGGCCGACCTCGGCGCCGAGGTGATCAAGATCGAACGCCCCGGCAAGGGTGACGACACCCGCAGCTGGGGGCCGCCTTTCCTGAAGGACCGTGAGGGCCGCGACACCGCGGAATCCGCGTACTACCTCTGCGCCAACCGCGGCAAGCAGTCGGTGACGCTGGACATCGCGAAGCCCGAAGGCCAGGCCCTCGCGCGCGAACTCGCGCAGCAGTCCGACATCCTGCTCGAAAACTACAAGGTCGGCGACCTGAAGCGTTACGGTCTCGACTACGACACTTTGTCCGCGCTCAATCCGCGGCTCATCTACTGCTCGATCACCGGTTTCGGCCAGGACGGCCCGCTGAAGGACCGCGCCGGTTACGATTTCATGGTGCAGGGCATGGGCGGGCTGATGAGCATCACCGGCGAACGCGACGACCTGCCCGGCGGCGGTCCGCAGAAGGCCGGCGTAGCCATCGCCGACCTGATGACCGGCATGTATTCGACGGTCGCGATACTGGCTGCACTCGAGGAACGCCATAGAAGCGGCCGCGGCCAGTACATCGACATGGCGCTGCTCGACACCCAGGTCGCCTGGCTCGCCAACCAGAACACCAATTACCTGATCGGCGGCGAGGTGCCCGTGCGCATGGGCAATGCGCATCCCAATGTCGTGCCCTACCAGACCTTCGCCACGCAGGACGGCAGCATCATTCTCGCCGTCGGCAATGACGGCCAGTTCAAGCGCTTCTGCGAGGCTGCAGGCATCGCGGACACCGGCGGCGACCCGCGCTTCGCGAGCAACGCACTGCGCATCGCCAACCGCGAAGCCTGTATCGCCGCGATCACGCCCGCGATGAAACGCAAAACCACCGCCGAATGGATCGCCGTGCTCGAACCGCTGGGCGTGCCCTGCGGTCCGGTACACCGCCTCGACGAAGTTTTCGCCAATCCGCAGATCGGGCACCGGAACATGAAAGTGGAGGTGCCGCACCCGCTGTCGGGCACGGTGCCGCTGGTGGCGAACCCGATCAAGTATTCAAGAACGCCGCTGAGTTACGACAGGCCGCCGCCGCTGCTGTCACAGCACACCGAAGACGTGCTACGCGGCCTGCTCGGCAAAAGTGATGCCGAGATCGCGGCGCTGCGTGCCGCCGGCATCATCTGACAGGAAAACCCCGGCGGCTCAATCCGGATCAAACGGATCGACGACCTTGTTGGACAGCGTGCACTTGCCGGATCAGCTTGATTGCCGCATTTTTTTGCGTCTGTCCGGGCTCACGGGCGCAAGACGGTTTTCCGCCCGGATCTCACGCGTGGTCCGGAGCCGGCCCGCGGCTGGCGTCTCGGCGACGCGCCATCCGCGGAGTTCGCGACTGCCTGCCCCTCCGCGGCAAGCCAGTCGCAGAACTCCCTGATTTTCGCCTCCGATTCGCGCCCCTTCCTGCAAATCACGTAATAACCGGGCGTGGCCACGACCAGCCGCGGGAAAGGCATCTGCAGTTTGCCCGAGCGCAGTTCTCCACCGATCATCGAAAGCGGCCCCATGGCAACGCCCATGCCGTCGCCTGCAGCCTCCAGAGCCAGTGCGCTGTGATCAAATCGCGACAGCTGCTTGGGCGCCAGGCCCGGGGCCCCGGCGGCGTCGAGCCACGCATTCCAGTCTGAGGGACGCGCCTCCGCATGCAGCCAGACTTGTTGGCTCAGGTCAGACACATGGCGCAGCCGGGCGCCAATTCTCGGATGACATACTGGGGTTATCGCCTCCTGCAACACGAGGCGGCTGTAGACGCCCTTCCAGGTTTCGGGACCGCGCCGGATCACGACATCGGCGCCGCGCAAGGCGACGTTCACGCTCTCACGGCGGGTGCTGAGCCGGGTCTCCAGCAGGGGATAACGAATCTGGAACCGGGACAGTCGCGGCACCAGCCACTGGATGGTGAATGTCGGCGGTGCGCTGATGTCCAGAACGTCCGGAAATCCCTGCCGGGAAACCTTGGTCGTCGCCGCGGCAATGCGGTCCAGCGCTTCCGAGATTTCGGCCTGATAGGCCTTGCCCGCTGCGGTCAGTACGACGCCGCCCGGGTTCCTGCGAAACAACCCCTGTCCCAGTCGGTCCTCAAGCAGGGCGACCTGCTTGCTGATGGCGCCGTGCGTCACCGACAGTTCCGCAGCAGCACGAGAAAAATTCTCGTGCCGCGCGGCGGCCTCGAAGGCACGCAAGGCGTTTAGTGGCGGCAGGCGGCGCATGATTGCGTGAGTTTATCTCACATCATTCCTTACCGATACTCGCTTGCCGCGACCTTTCTGTGGACCGATCATGCAAAACGCAGCCATCGCACAAACGAGAGGAGCCCGACAGGCTCCGGAGGAGAATCCATGAACCTGCAATTGCCTTCGCTTTCACTGACCCGCCGCATAGCCGCGAGTCTTCTGATCACGGTCATGCCGGGAATCCTGCATGCCGCACAACCCTATCCGACCAAGCCGGTGCGGCTGATCGTGCCGTTTGCACCGGGCGGCGGCACCGACATCATGGCGCGCACCCTGAGCCAAAAACTGGTCGAACTCTGGGGCCAGCAGATCGTCGTCGACAACCGCGGCGGGGCGGGAACGGTGATCGGCACCGAGTTGACCGTACGGTCGCCGGCGGATGGCTACACCCTCATGCTGGCCAATATCGCGATGGCGCTGAATCCGGGGCTGCGCGAGAAACTGCCGTACGATGCGCTGCGCGATCTGGCCCCCGTGATCCTCATCGCCTCACAGCCCAGCGCAGTCGCGGTCAACCCGACCGTGCCCGCAAAAACCGTCAAGGAACTGATCAAACTGGCAAAAGCCGACAAACTGAGCTTTGCGTCATCCGGCATCGGTGGCGTCGGACACATCGGCGGGGAAATGTTCCGGATTGCCATCGGCGCCGACATGGTGCACGTGCCCTACAAGGGGGGCGGGCCGGCCGCCGTTGACCTGATGGCCGGGCAGGTTCCGGTTGCCTTCATCAGCCTGCCGACTGTCACCCCGCATGCGCGCAACGGCAGGCTCCGGATTGTGGCTATCACGGACAGCGCGCGCTCGGCGGCGGCCCCGGACATCCCCACGGTTTCAGAAACCGTCAAAGGCTATGCCGTCGACAACTGGATCGGCATGCTTGCGCCGGCCAAGGTACCCGGGGAAATCATTACCCGTCTCAACGGCGATGTGCTGAAGCTGATCGGCCAGGCGGACATGAAACAGCGCCTAACAGATCAGGGCTTCGACGTGCGCGGCAGCTCGCCCGGGGAATTTGGCGAGGTGATCCGGAGTGACATCGAGAAATACACGAAGGTCATCCGCCAGGCCGGCATCAAGGCCAACTGAAAGCACTATCGCATAACGAAAGGAACGGCAGCATGGCACTCAACATCGGCATTCTCGAAGGCGACGACATCGGTCTGGAGGTCGTGCCGGAATGCATCAAGGTCATGAAAGAAGCGGCATCACGCACCGGGCTGGACATCGCATGGAAGCCGGTGCCCATCGCGCGCAGCGCGCACGAGCAGTTTGGACACACCGTCCCCCCCGGCACGCTTGAGACCCTTGCGGCGCTCGACGGCTGGGTGCTCGGCCCCATCGGACACCGGGAATACCCTCGCAACGATCCAACCTGGCTCAACGCGCATCCGCTGTTCCGCACCCATTTCGGCCTCTACGCCAATTACAAGCCGTTCAAGTCCTACGACAACCTGCCGTCGGTGCACAAGAACGTCGATATGCTGTTCCTGCGGGAAACCACCGAAGGTTTCAAAGTCGATGCCAACCTGTTCAAGGGCTACGGTGAGTTCATGCCCACCGAAGAACTGGCGATCGGCGTCTGCGTGACCACTCGCACCAAGAGCCGGCTGATCGCCGAAGCCGCCTTCGAGGCCGCGCGCCACCGCCGGAAAAAGGTCAGCGCCATACACAAGAACACCGTTTATCGAATGGGTGACGGCCTGTTTGCCGAGGAATGCCGCAAGGTTGCAGCCCGTTACCCGGACATCGAATTCGAGGAAGTCATCGTCGACACATGTGCGCTGCGGCTGGTGATGAAGCCGCAACAGTATGACGTGCTGGTCACCACCAACCTTTACGGCGACATCCTCACTGACGAAGCGGCCGGTCTGGTCGGCGGTCTCGGCATGGCGCCCGGCGTGAATGCGAGCGGCAGCCATGCAATGGCGCAGGCCACTCACGGCTCGGCACCGGACATCGCCGGCAAGGGCATTGCCAACCCCTACGCGATGATCATGTCGGGCAAGCTGCTGTTCGACTGGCTGGGCATGAAGAAGAATGAACCGAAGGCGCTGGAAGCCGGCAAGCTGGTTGAACGCGCAGTGGAACAAGTGATCGCCGAAGGCAAATTCCTGACTGCTGATCTTGGAGGCAAAGCGCGTACTGCAGATATGGGTAACGCCGTCGCCCGCGCTATTGGCCGCGCCTGAACCCGGCAATCCGGCCGCTCAGCCCAGCTTGGACAGCGCGGCCGGGTACCCCGATATGCCTTCGGCCGCAGTAGTCGCACTGAAGCCGAGGTCGCGCACCAGTCCGTCGCGCAGGCCGTAAACCCAGCCGTGCACCGCCAGATCCTGCCCGCGTTCCCAGGCGTCGCGGACGATGGTGGTCTGGCAGACATTGGCCGCCTGCTCGATCACATTGAGCTCGCACAGCCGGTCCGCGCGTCGCGTCGCATCTTCCAGCTCCTGCAGCATCGACTCGTGTTTCTGGCGCACGTCCTGCACATGGCGCAGCCAGTTGTCGCTCAAGCCGATGCGGTAGCCGCGCAGTGCGGCGCCGCCGCCGCCGCAGCCCTAATGGCCGACGACGATGATGTGCTTGACCTTCAGCACATCCACCGCGAACTGGATCACCGACAGGCAGTTGAGGTCGCTGTGCGCCACGACGTTCGCAATGTTGCGGTGGACGAAGACCTCGCCCGGCAGCAGCCCGA
>JAEYXO010000291.1 GCA_023431245.1 Pseudomonadota bacterium
ATTTCATCGAATCCACCGCCGAGACGACCTATTTCCAGATCGGCGAAAGCAAGTACGGCAAACCGGTCATCGACCGCGTCGTCAAGCCCGAAACCAGCCTGCTCGAGGCCACCAAATGCCTGCTGGTTTCCTTCGACTCGACGATGCGCAGCAACATCTCGGTCGGACTGCCGATCGACCTGCTCATCTACCGCGCCGACACGCTACGCGTCGCCTTCCAGCACCAGATCAATGAAAGCGACCCCTACTTCAACATGGTCCACCAGCGCTGGGGAGAAGGCCTGCGCAAGGTTTTCAGCGAGCTGCCCAACCCCGACTGGAACGTCGGCTTCGAGCAGTAAGGCAGCCGCCGTCGCGGCGGAAGGATGCCACCGGTGAGCATCCAGGTCGCCCTGCACCACCGGACATGCTACCGCTACGACCGCGAGGTCGGACTTTCCGCGCATGAAATCCGCCTGCGTCCGGCTCCGCACTGCCGCACGCCGATCCTGTCCTATTCCCTGAACGTGCGGCCGGAAAAACACTTCATCAACTGGCAGCAGGACATTTTCGGCAATTACATCGCGCGTTTCGTATTCCCGGAAAAGACGCGTGAACTGGAAATAACCGTCGATGTGGTGGCCGACATGACGGTGATCAACCCCTTCGACTTTTTCATCGAGAGCCACGCCGAGCGTTTCCCGTTCAGCTATCGCGGAGAACTGCTGCGCGACCTCACGCCCTACCTTGCCATCGAGGAACAGGGACCGCTGCTGAAGGAATGGCTCACGGCATTCCGTGCAGCCAATACCGGAGAAACTGCCACCATCGATTTCCTGGTCGCCATCAATCGCCAGTTGCAGCAGGACATCCGCTACCTGGTCCGTATGGAACCCGGCGTGCAAACCTGCGAGCAGACCCTGCGGAACCGCAGTGGATCCTGTCGCGACAGCGGCTGGCTGCTGGTGCAGCTGCTGCGCCACTGCGGGCTCGCCGCACGTTTTGTGTCTGGCTATCTGATCCAGCTCAAAGCCGACCAGAAACCGCTGGATGGTCCGGCCGGCACCGACCGCGACTTCACCGACCTGCACGCCTGGGCAGAAGCCTACATCCCGGGCGCCGGCTGGATCGGCCTGGATCCGACCTCCGGCCTGCTCGCCGGCGAAGGCCACATCCCGCTCGCCTGCACGCCGTCCCCGGCCAGCGCAGCCGCCGTCAGCGGCGGCGTCGACCCCTGCGAAACCCGATTCGATTTCGAAATGTCGGTCACGCGCATCCACGAGGATCCGCGCGTCACCAAGCCCTATGACGCCGCGCAATGGGAGGCCATCAATACACTCGGCCGGCAGATCGACGGCGAACTGATCAAGCATGACGTGCGCCTGACCCAGGGTGGCGAACCGACCTTTGTTTCCGTCGACGACATGGATGGTCCGGAATGGAACACTGCGGCGCTGTCCGGCAAAAAATGGACACTTGCCGAACAGCTGGCATGGCGCCTGCGTGAACGTTTCGCCCCCGGCGGCCTGGTGTTCTACGGCCAGGGCAAATGGTACCCGGGTGAACCGCTGCCCCGCTGGGCCCTGGGTGTCCAGTGGCGCAATGACGGTGTGCCGCTGTGGCGCAATCCGGAGCTGATCGCCTCGGACAGCGCGGCGGCCGGCGCCACGGCGGCCGATGCACGACGCTACGCGGGGGCACTGACTGCAGCACTGAATCTGCCGGCGGCCCGCCTGCTGCCAGCCTGGGAAGATCCGCTGACACACCTCTCGGCAGGGAAAGCGGCGCATACCCCGGGCAACGCCGACCCCGCGGGTTACGTGCTGCCGCTGGGTGCCGCCCTACCTGGCTGGACCAGCTCAGCCTGGCCGCTACCCGATGATCAAGTCATCCTGATCAACGGCGACTCTCCAGTCGGTTATCGCCTGCCGCTGGACGTACTGCCGAGCACTCTGCCCGATGGTGAAAAACTGGTGCGTACTGCACTGTGTGTCGAAGTGCGCGACGGCCGACTCCACGTCTTCCTCCCGCCCTTCGAAACCCTCGAACCGTATATCGAACTGGTCGCGCTCATCGAAGACACTGCGGCCGCCCTTGGACTCCGCGTCCGTCTCGAAGGTTATGAACCACCAGCCGACCCACGGATCACCGTACTCGGCGTGACTCCCGATCCCGGCGTCATCGAGGTCAACATCCATCCGGCCGCGACCTGGGAACAACTGGTCGGCAACACCACCGCCCTCTACGAGGAAGCGCGTGCCACCCGGCTCGGCACCGAGAAATTCATGCTCGACGGCCGCCACACCGGAAGCGGCGGCGGCAACCACATCGCGCTGGGTGGCCCCACCGTGGCCGACAGCCCGTTGCTGCGGCGCCCCGACCTGCTGCGCAGCCTGATCAGCTACTGGCAGAACCATCCCTCGCTGTCCTACCTGTTCTCGGGCATGTTCATCGGGCCGACCAGCCAGGCACCGCGCGTCGCCGAGGCCCGCGACGACAATCTCTACGAACTCGAGATCGCCTTCCAGCAGATGGCGCTGCTGCAGGCCAAACACGGCCCTGCACTGCCGCCGGAACTGACCGACCGGCTGCTGCGCAATTTTCTCGTCGACCTCACCGGCAACACCCACCGCGCCGAATTCTGCATCGACAAGCTCTACACCCCGGCCGGTGGCCGCGGCCGGCTGGGTCTGCTCGAATTCCGCGGCTTCGAAATGCCGCCGCATCCGCAGATGAGCCTCGCGCAGATGCTGCTGCTGCGCGCGCTGGTGGCCTGGTTCTGGCAGACCCCCTACGAATCAAGGCTGGTTCGCTGGGGCACGCAGCTGCACGACCGCTTCATGCTGCCGCATTTCATCGCAGCGGATTTCCACGACGTGCTCGACGACCTGCGACGCGCCGGTTACGCCTTTGAAGACGGCTGGTATGCGCCCTTCCACGAATTCCGTTTCCCGCGCTACGGCACCGTCACCTACGGCGGCATCGAAATCGAACTGCGCCAGGCCATCGAACCCTGGCATGTGCTCGGCGAGGAAATGGGCCGCAACGCCACGGCGCGTTATGTCGACTCGTCGGTGGAACGCCTGCAGGTGCGCGCCCGCGGACTCACCGAATCCCGGCACGTCATCGCCTGCAACGGCCGCGCGATGCCGATGACGCCCACCGGCACGCCAGGCGAATTCGTCGCCGGCGTGCGTTACTGCGCATGGGCGCCGCCGTCGGCGCTGCACCCGACCATCGGCGTGCATGCGCCGCTGGTTTTTGATGTCGTGGATACCTGGAGCGGGCGGTCGATCGGCGGCTGCACCTACCATGTGTCGCATCCGGGCGGACGCAACTACAGCACCCTGCCGGTCAACGCCAACGAAGCGGATGCCCGTCGCATCGCGCGTTTCTGGGACCATGGACATACCCCGGGCCCGATGAGCATTGCCCCGGAGATGACCAATCCGGCATTTCCGATGACCCTCGACCTGCGCTGGCAAGCAACTCGCTGATGATGTTATAAGTATTTGTTTTTATTGGTTTTTTAACGAAATTCGGGGCAAAATGCTCCGCGGCGTTCGCCGCCGGCGAATCAATGTTTTGCCGGCGCCTTGTCCAGACCTGCCAGCATTCGCCCTGCGACAAACACCGAACCGCCCGCCAGCCGGTCCGGCAGTACCTGCCGCAACACCGTCACCGAGGGCACGCGGCATTCGGCCAAAGTCGACTGAAACAGCTGCGTGACCTCGGCCACGTCATCCTGCGGCTGCAGCGGCCAGGCAAAACCCTCAAACAGCGAATCGTCCAGCGGCGTGCTGAGGCTCAACCGCAGTTCGCCGGCGCCGCCGTCGATGCGGTGCGCCGACAGCACGGCTTCGGGATCGCCTATGGCCATGCGGAAACGGCGCAGCGTGTTGCCCAGAAAAAGGCTCAGCGCGGCCTCAAGCTGGGCGCGGCGGCCCGCCTGGGCCGCAAGCAGCAGGGGCTGCGGCGGACGCGGCATCGGCAGGATTTCCAGTCCTGGTTGGGCAAGCTGGCGCGCCAGCTCCTTCGTCAGCGGCATGCCCCAGCTGCCGATGTTGGACGCCGACTCGAGGAAGGACGGCAGGTGCTGCGGCGTGATGCCGGCACCGGTGATGAAACGCAGATGCACCTGCTCGCGCCCGCCGGCCACGGCAACCGGCTCCGGCTGCAGCGTGTCGAGCGGCGCGCGCTGCGACGGATCAATCGCCGCGCGCCACAGCGCAGAGGGCGACACGGCATCCAGCGCTTCCGCACTGCAGATTGCGTTGCCGAGGCCGAAGTTGCGGGTCACGCCGACGGCGCCATGCTCCTCCAGCAATGCCGAGATCCTGCCGACATCAGGCAGCACACCCGGCACACTGCTGCGATTGCGCGCCCCCGCAACGATCACCAGCGGGATCGCAAAAAAACGCAGCCCGATGCCCTCGCCGCCGGCATCGACGGCCGCCGCCAGCGCGCGCACGACGCGCTGCGCAAGGGCCGGTGGCTGCGCGCGACGAACCGCGCGGAGTCCGTCATCGTCGCCGGCAGCCAGTGCCTGCAGCAGCACCGTCTGCAGTGCAGCGTCGTTGCCCTCCGCCGCCGCAAGCAGCGGATGATTTGCGATACCCGCGGCTTCCCGCGGGTCAGGCAGTACTTCCGTATCAGTCAATCGACCCTGGCTCCCGAGGCTTTGACCGCCTTGCCCCATTTTTCGATTTCGGAACGGATATAGGCGGTGAACTGTTCCGGCGTGTCGCCGACGAATTCGGCACCCTCGGCGATCATGCGGTCGCGCAGATCCGGCGCCTGCAGCGCCTTTGTCGATTCCGCGTGGAGTTTGGTGATGATGTCGCGAGGTGTGCCAGTGGGTACCGCCATGCCGAACCAGGAACCCGTCTCGTAGCCCTTCAGTCCCTGCTCGTCCAGGGTCGCAATGTCCTTGGCTGCATCAACGCGCTTGAGGCTGGTCACACCCAGCGCACGCAGGCGACCGCTGCGCGCATGCGGCAGCGTCGATACCATCGCGCCAAAATAGACCTCGATGTGGCCGGCGATGATGTCGGCGATCGCCGGCGTTGCACCCTTGTAGGGCACATGAACCATCTTCACGCCCGACATCGACTTGAAAATCTCGCCGGCAAGGTGGTGCGGGCTGCCGATGCCGGTGGAGCCGTGGCGCAGCGAGTTCGGATTGGACTTCGACAGCGCGATCAATTCCTTCGCGTTCTTCACCGGCAGCGAGGGATGCACGACCACGATGCCCGGCACCCTGGCGAAATTGGTGACGAAGGCGAAGTCCTTCAGCATGTCGTAGCCGAGCTTCGGATACAGCGTCGGATTGATCGCGTTGGCCACCGTCGGCATGAACAGCGTGTAGCCGTCGGGCGGCGCCTTGGCGCCGAGCTCGGTGCCGATGTTGGTGCCGGCACCGGGCCGGTTGTCGATGATGACCTGCTGCCCCCAGGCCGCGGCCAGTTTCTGGCCCACCGCGCGGGCGAGCATGTCCGAAGTACCGCCGGGCGTATATCCGACGATGTAACGGATCGTGCGGTTGGGATAATTCGCCGCCCCCTGCGCCTGTACCGCTCCGGCCGCCGCCAGCAAAGCGCTTGCCGGCAACAGATATTTATATAACTTATTGATTTTTAACATATTTTTTCCTCCCGATAAAATCCCGCGTCACTCGACCTTGGCGCCCGACTCCTTGACCACTTTCGCCCATTTCGCGAAATCAGCCTTGACCACGCGCGCGAATCCCTCGGCACTGCCGCCCACCGCATCGGCACCCTGCGAGTTCAGCCGCTTGACCAGCTCCGGATTGCCGAGTGCGGTGTTCAGTTCGGCATTGACACGTCGGACGATGGCGGACGGCGTCCCCGCGGGCGCGAAGATGCCGAACCAGTTGACCACCTCATACCCCTTCACCGTTTCGGCAATCGCCGGCAGTTCCGGAAACGCCGCCGAACGTTTCGGTCCGGTGACAGCAAGCCCGCGCAGCTTGCCCGAGCGCACATGCGGCGCCAGCGGCACTGCACTGGCAATTGTCAGACCGATCTGGCCGCCAAACATGTCGGTGATCAGCGGACCCGTGCCCTTGTACGGAATATGCTCCATGCGGATGCCGGCCATGCTTTTGAACAGCTCGACCGCGAGGTGGCTGGATGAGCCGCTGCCGGCCGATCCGTAGTTGATCTTGCCCGGATTGGCTTTCGCGTAATCAATCAGCTCCTTCACGTTTTTTGCCGGCAGCGAGGGCCCGGAAGCCAGCATCAGCGGCACCGCGACGAATTGCACCACCGGCGTGAAATCGCGGATCGCGTCGTACGACACCTTTTTGTAGAGGTGCGGATTGATCACATGCGGGATCGAGGAGAAGAGCAGCGTGTAACCGTCGGGATTCGCCTTGACCGCGATCTCCGTCGCAATCAGGCCGCCGGCGCCGCCACGGTTGTCGACCACCACCTGCTGGCCGATGCGCTCCGACAGCTGCTGCGCCGCGATGCGGCCCAGGATGTCGGCGGCGCCGCCCGGCGGAAAGCCGACCACCAGGCGCACCGGACGCTCGGGATAGGTGCTGGCAGCGGCGGCAGGAAACGCGGCACAGGCCGCTGCTGCTGCGGCAATGGCGGTCATGGCATGACGGATATTCATGTTGGCTCCTCGTTGTCGTTATAGGGGGTTCAGTAACTGCAGGCAGATCGGCAAACGGCTCCCGGCCTCAGAGAGTCCCGGAGGCTTAGCAACAATCGCGCCACTGCCCTGCCACAACAATTACCAGCCCAGCACATAGGCCGGACGCCGCGGATCGGCACCGCCGTGCAGCACGCCCTGCGCATGGTCGTTGACGATGGTGCACACGGACCCGGCGAGCCAGGTCATGTCGTCCCACCAGTAGATCTTGTGGCCCATGGCCGCCAGTGCTTCGCCGGTGGACTTGGCGATGCGCGATTCCAGGTAGAGCCGTCCCGGGAAGTACGGATGCGGCTCGAAGGAACCCGGGTAGCTGTAGTTGGCGAAACGCGGCGCCTCCACCGCATCCTGCACCGACATGCCGAAGACGTTGATGTTGAGGAAGACCTGGATCATCGCCTGGATCTGCACGTCGCCGCCGGGTGTGCCGAAAGGCATGTAGGCCTTGCCGTTTTTCAGCGCCAGCGCCGGATTCGGCGTCAGCCGCGGACGTTTGCCCGGTGCCACCGAGGACGGGTGCGAAGGATCGGCCCAGGACTGGGTGCCGCGGCCCGAGCACAGGATGCCGACACCCGGAATCAGCGGCGTCTTGTCGGAGCCGTCGGAAGGCGTCGCCGAGAAAGCGTTGCCGTGGCGGTCGATCACGCAGAGGTAGGAGGTGTCGCCCGGGCCCGGCGCCTCGTCGGGCTGAGGTTCCGGCACGCAGATGTTCTCCAGTGCCGACAGCGTTTTCGGATCGCCCGCGGGCGGCATCCCCGGCCAGGCCTTGTCGTCGCGGATCAGCGTGCGCCGCCATCCGGCGTACTTGTCCGACAGCAGGCCGGTCAGCGGCACCTTGACGAACTTGGGATCGCCGAAGTGCTGGTGGCGGTCGGCAAAAGCCAGTTTCAGCGCCTCGGTGACGACATGGATGTACTGCGGCGTGTTGTGGCCGAGCGCCCTCAGGTCGTAACCCTTCAGAATGTTCAGCGCCATCGGCAGCGCCGGCCCCTGCGACCAGGCGCCGCAGGCGTGCACATCGATATTGCCGAACCTCGACTTCACGGTCGGCTCGAAATTGACCTTGAAGTTCGCGAAATCGTCATAACGCATCAGGCCGCCCTGGCCGGCGATCCATTTTGTCACCGCCTTCGCGATGTCGCCCTTGTAGAAGGCGTCACGCGCGGCCTGCAGGCCGGCCTTGCGGCCCTTGCGCTTTGCCGCGCGGCGCTCCTCGTCGGCCATGTATTTCAGCGTGCGCCCGAGATCGGCCTGCACGAAGACCTTGCCCGGCACCGGCGGCTTGCCGCCGGGCATGAACACTTTTTTGCTGGAAGGCCAGCGGCCGTAGTACTCGGTATTGGCGCCGATGAAGTCCGCCATCAGCGGATACATCGGAAAACCTTCGCTGGCGAAACGGATCGCCGCCGAGGCCACCTCGCCGAAACTCATGGTGCCGAATTTCGACAGGGAAGTGATCCAGGCATCCGGCGCCGCCGGCACCACGCAGCGCTCGACGCCGGGCGGGATCTTGCCGCCGTATTTTTTCATGAAGTAATCCGGCGTCACCGCGGCCGGCCACACGCCGAGGCCGTCAATCGAATGCACTTTGCGGTCCTTCGCGGTGTAGATGATCTGCGGCGCGACGCCGCCGATATTGACCTTTTCAGTCTGCAGCACGCCGATGGCGAGCCCCGCAGCCACCCCGGCATCGACGGCATTGCCGCCGGCCTCGAGGATTTCAAAAGCCGCGTGCGCGGCAAGGTAATGGCCCGCCGCAACGACATGGCGGGTTCCCATGATGGTCATGCGCTTCATTGTCATTCTTCAGTCTCCGGGGCCGCCGCGGATCCGCGGCAATGTCGCCCGATTCTACCCCCGGCGGGGCGCATCCCGGCCGGCACCGCCACAAACTGGACATCCCGCACCGGTCCTGCACGAGAGCCGCAGGCTTGGTAAACTCGGGCGCCACACCAACTGTCCGCGACGCCACGCGTACGCGACACCATCACGAGGAGAAGAACAGATGAAATCCAACCGGCTCCGGGCCGCCGCGACCGCCGCCCTGCTCACCCTGACGGCATCCGCATTTGCCCAGAACTATCCCGCCAAACCGATCCGGATGGTCATTCCGTTTGCCGCCGGCGGCAACACCGACATCATCGGCCGCATTTTCGCGCCCAAAATGGCGGAAATCATCGGTCAGCAGATCATCATCGACAACCGCGGCGGCGCCGGCGGCGCGATCGGCACTGAAGTGGTGATGCGCGCGCCCGCTGACGGCTACACGCTGCTGATGGCCTCGGCCGGCCACACCATCAACCCGGCCATGGTCAAGAAGCTGCCCTATGACTCGGTGAAGGACTTCACGCCCATCGGCATCGTTGCCGACGTGCCCACCGCTTTCGTGATCCATCCCTCGCTGCCGCCGAAGAACCTCAAGGAATTCATCGCGCTGGCCAAGGCCCGTCCGATGGACATCTTCTATTCGACGGCCGGCCAGGGCACCGTCGGCCACCTCGCGTCGGAGCTGCTGATCTCGACCACCGGCGTCAAGATCACCGCTGTCCACTACAAAGGCAGCGGACCTTCGATGATCGACCTGGTCGGCGGCCATGTACAGATGCAGTTCCCGAGCATGCCGGCCGCGGTGCCCTACGTGGCCCAGGGCCGCCTGCGCATGATTGCCCAGACCGGCGAGAAACGTTCGCCGGCGGCGCCGGGCGTGCCGACGATGATCGAACAGGGGCTGAAAGACTTCGTCGTCTCCAGCGGCTTCTCGATGTTCGGCCCGGCCAACCTGCCGAAACCCATCGTCGATCGCGTGAATTCCGCGCTGGTGCAGGCGCTGAAGGATCCCAAGGTCAGCAAGACCCTGCTCGACCAGGGTGCGGAACCCAACGGCAGCACGCCGGAAGCCCATGACAAGTTCAACCGCGCCGAGATCCAGAAATGGATCAAGGTCGCCCGCGCGGCCGGCATCCAGCCGAACTGATGCCGCATCCAGTGGGTTAAAATACGGGGCTGCGCGCCCCGTATTTTTTTGCCCGCATTTTCCGAACCATCCGATTTTCCGCTTATCGCCCCGAGACACACCATGACCCCATTCGACTTCCAGTTTCCCTACACCTCGCAGCGCATGCCGGTGCTGGCGCGCAATGCCGTCGCCACCTCGCAACCCCTCGCTGCACAGGCCGGCCTGCGCATGCTGCTCAAGGGCGGCAATGCGGTCGATGCCATCCTCGCCACCGCGATTTCGCTGACCGTGCTCGAACCGACCAGCAACGGCATCGGCAGCGATGCTTTCTGCATCCTCTGGGACGGCAAGAAGCTGCACGGCCTGAACGCCTCGGGCCGCTCGCCCGCCGCCTGGACGCCGGAACGCTTCAAGGGTGCGCAGGCCATGCCGCAGCGCGGCTGGGATTCGGTGACCGTTCCGGGCTGCGTCTCGGCCTGGGCCGAAATGTCGGCCAAGTTCGGCAAGCTGCCTTTCGCCGATCTCTTCGAGCCGGCGATCCAGTACGCCACTGACGGCTACATGGTGACGCCGACCATCGCCCGGCTGTGGGCCAACCAGGCGCCGGAACTGAAAAACCAGCCCGGCTTCGCCGAAGCCTTCATGCCGCGCGGCCGCGCTCCGCTGCCCGGCGAGAAATTCTCCTTCCCCGCGCAGGCCAAGACGCTGGCGCGCATCGCCGAAACCAAGGGCGAAGCCTTCTACAAGGGCGACCTCGCTGAAAAAATCGTCGCCTGGTCCAAGCAGCATGGCGGCGCGATGACGCTGGATGATCTCGCCGCCCACACGCTCGACTGGGTTGAGCCGATCGGCATCGATTACCGCGGCTACACGCTGCACGAGATTCCGCCCAACGGCCAGGGCATCGCCGCACTGATCGCACTGGGTATCCTCGAGAACTTTGACGTCGCCAAGCTGCCGGTGGACTCTACCGACAGCATGCACCTGCAGATCGAGGCGATGAAACTCGCCTTTGCCGACATCAACGAATACGTGTCCGATCCGGCGACGATGCGCGTGAAGCCCTCGGAGATGCTCGACAAGGCCTATCTCAAGGAACGCGCAAAGCTGATCGACATGAAAAAGGCGCAGGAACCGGCGCACGGCCATCCGTCCAAGGGGGGCACGGTGTACCTGACCGCCGCCGACGACTCCGGCATGATGGTGTCCTACATCCAGTCGAACTTCGCCGGCTTCGGCTCCGGTGTCGTGGTGCCCGGCACCGGCATCAGCCTGCAGAACCGCGGTTTCGGATTCAGCCTGAAGCCCGGCCACGCCAACATCGTCGCCCCGCGCAAGCGCCCCTTCCACACCATCATCCCGGGCTTCCTGACCAAAAACGGCAAGCCGCTGATGAGCTTCGGCGTGATGGGCGGCTCGATGCAGGCCCAGGGCCACATGCAGGTGGTCTCGCGCATGGTCGACTACGGCCAGAACCCGCAGGCCGCCGCCGACGCACCGCGCTGGCGCATCGACACCGGCCTCAAGGTGGGCATCGAACACGGCGTCGCGGCGGACACGGTCAAGGAATTGCGCGCCCGCGGCCACGACATGCCGCAGGCCGACCGCTGGTCCACCGACTTCGGCCGCGCCCAGCTGATCTACAAACTGGAAGACGGCTATTTCGCCGCTTCCGAGCGCCGCACCGACGGCCAGGCCGTCGGCTTCTGAACACGGGAACACGCCGATGAAATACTCGCTCGGGGAACGCAGGGTGGTCTGCAGGGGCGATTACTGGATCGCCCCCAACGCCGTCGTCATCGGCAGCGTGACGCTGGAGCACAACGCCAGCATCTGGTGGAACTGCGTGCTGCGCAGCGACAACGAGACCATCACCATCGGCGAGAACTCGCAGGTGCAGGACGGCTCGGTGCTGCATGCCGACCCGGGCTTCCCGCTGGTGCTGGAGAAAAACGTCAGCGTCGGCCACATGGCGATGCTGCACGGCTGCACCATCGGCGAAGGCAGCCTGGTCGGCATCGGCGCGGTGATCCTCAACGGCGCGAAGATCGGCAAAAACTGCCTGATCGGCGCGCGCGCCTTCATCGGCGAAGGCAAGGAAATCCCCGACGGCTCGATGGTGCTGGGCATGCCCGGCAAGGTCGTGCGCCAGCTTTCGCCCGAGGAAATCTCCCGGATCAACCGCATTTCCGAGCATTACGTCAAGAATGCGCAGCGTTACCGCAGCGAACTGAAGCCCGACGCATCCTGAACCGCCGCACCGGAGGGAACGCCGCGATGGCCGACATGAACAAGTTCGGGTTCCGCATCAAGACCCGCGGCGGCATGGTGGTGGAAAACCTGATGGTGCAGGCCCGCGACCAGGCGGAGGCGGAAAACCGCATCCGCCAGATCTACCGCCACTGCGAGATCCTCGAATGCACCCTGCTTGCGCAGGACACGCGCGCCGACGGCATGGACCTCGAGGGCATGATTTCGCTGATCAGCCGCCAGGAAGAACCGCGTTAGCGGTCAAATACCGGCCTCAGTTGCCGGCGCGGCGCGCGTGCACCAGGCGCAGCCCGGCCGCCACCCCGCGGCGCGAGGCGGCATCCTGTCCCGCCGACAATGCCGTGCGCGCCCCCGGGGGCACCGTCCGCACCGCCGGCGCGGTGGCCGGCCGGTCCAAGCGGATGAACTCCGAAGCCAGCAGTTCCTCGAGCAGGGCCGCATAATCCTGAGCGCCGCGACTCGCCGGCGCATGCTCGAAGACATCCTGGTTCGAGGCCGGACTCTCGGCGAGGCTGACATTCTCGGCGATGCGCGTTGCGCAGACCTCGTCGCCGTAGCGCTCGCGCAGCTGGCGCTCGATGTCGATGGACATGCGGCGCCGCGAGTCGTAGCGGGTGATCAGGTAGCGGCGAGGCACGCGGCGCTTCAGCACCTGCTCCAGCGCCTTCAGCGTGCGCTCCATCTGCAGCGCGCCCTTCATCGCCAGGTAATCCGTCGAAATCGGGATGATGACGCCGTCCGCCGCGAACACGCTGCCTAGGGACAGGGCACCGAGCATGGGGCAGGCATCCATCAGCACCGGGCGCGACGCCGGTTCGCGATCCAGCGCCCCGGCAAGCCGGGTCAATACCGCGGGCCCCTTGCCGAACTGGGTGTCAACCTTCGACAGCTCGATATGCGAAGGCACGAGTTTCCAGCCGCCGCGGGTGATCGTCACCAGCGCCGCCAGTGGCGTGCCGTGGGCATAAAGTCCGTAGAGGCTGGCATCGGCGCGCGGCACGGAAACGCCGCAGACGCCGGTCAGGTGGGATTGCGGATCAAGATCGATGACCAGAGGATCAGCGCCGCGGCGCGCCAGCAGGCCGGCAAGGTTCAGCGTCGTCGTCGTTTTCCCGACGCCGCCCTTCTGATTGAATACCGCGATGCGTGCCACCGGAACCTCCGCGGGGCGATAAGCCGGCCGTTGATCGGACTGGGGATTTTGCGCTGTGAATCAGGGAATTGGCAACCGCTGTTTGGGCATTGCCTCAATACATCACGGCAAGCTGCTGTCCCGCTTCGATTTGGCGCCATCACCCGCAGGAGATGCATAAAAGTATCAATAAAAACAATTAGTTATCATATATTGGCTGCAGATGCCGGACTGTTGCTGGGTGTAAAAGAACCACCCCCGGATACACGGGAAGGTGCCGGAAAAGTCCCTGGAACCCCGTCGCAGGCCGGGTGCTCCCGCCGTTCGCAGACCGCGAACGCGACACAAACGGAGGCCACGCCGGCCCAAGAGACCGGGTCCCGACCAATGGCGACCAACTTTGAATTCGGTTATCCTCGCTGGCAAATAACAAGGGGGTGTTTGAAATGGCGTTTTACGCGTTTTACGTGATCGCGATCGTCGTGCTGATCCTGCATTTCACCGGCTGGCTCAAACGCAACAACCTCGAATGGCTGGTACTCGCCCTCGCCGTCGCCGTGTTCCCCGTGGTGATTTTCCTGCGCTGAACTTCCGCGCTGCACACCGTGCAGCGCGGGCACCCGCTCTACCCTTCTATTTCAGCAGCAGACTGGTGCCGCTGGCGAGCAGCATCACCGCCAGCAGCCGCGAGAAAGTTTCGGCATTGATCCGGTTGCCGAGTTTTTCACCGACCACCGTCGCCAGCCACATCAAAGGCAGCAGCAGCACGAACAGCAGCAGTATCCCCTTGTCGTAGAAACCCGCCCATGCGTAACCGCCGATGCGGGCCACCATTTCGGCGAACCACAGAGCTGCCACCGTGGCCCGGAAGCCGGCGCGCCCGATGCCGCGGGCATTGATGTAGATCACTACCAGCGTGCCGCCGCCCCCGCCAAACAGGGTGTCGAAAAAGGCGCCGGTGAAACCCACCGGCAGCGCCCAGCGCTGCGAACAGCGCAGCTGCGGCAGGCCGAGCGCACTGACCGCCAGCATGTAAACCGAATACAGCACCAGGAAGCTGCCCAGCATCAGCACCAGAATCCGGTTGTCGAGCACCGCGAACAGCCACAATCCGGCGATGGTACCGACGATGGTTGGCGGCAGCAGCAGGCGCAGCTCATCCCAGACGATTTCGCGGCGGTCGCGGATCATCAGGATCACGAACAGCACGAACACCAGCAGGCTGCACAGCGGCACTGCCAGCTGCAGCGGAATCACGAAGGCGAGCAGCGGCACCGCGATCATGCCGGCGCCGAATCCCGACATGCCGCGCACCACGAAAGCCAGGAAAATCGAGGCCGCGATCCAGGCCAGCTGGAAACCGTCGAGTCCCGACATCGCCCTACTTCAGCGCCAGCGCGGTGCCGCTGACCAGCAGCACCACGCCGAGGGCGCGTTGAAACAATTGCTGATCGAAGCGCCGCACCAGCCGCGCACCCAGCCATGAGCCGACGATCACCATCGGCAGGGCAGCCGCCAGCAACAGCATCACCTGCCGGTCATAAAGACCCAGCGAGGCATAACCGGCAATGCGCGTCAGTCCCTGGAACAGCATCACCGTAGTGATGGTCACGCGGAAGGCGTCCTTGGCAAGGCGCGCAGAGTTGAGGTAGATCACGTAGATCGGTCCTGCCGCCCCGCCGAACAAGGAACCGACGATACCGGCCAGGAAGCTGGTCACACCCGCCACCGGCAGCATCCAGCGCGGCGGTATGACCGGGGTGCGCCCGGCGAAAACCATCACGTAAACGGCATAGATCACGACGAAGATGCCCAGCGCACGCGCCAGCGGCTGCGGATCAATCAGCGTCAGCAGGTAGATGCCGAAGAACACGCCCAGCAGGCTGCCGGGAAGAATGCGCCAGATTTCGCGCCAGACGATGTGGCGCCAGTCGACCACGCCGTGTCCCACCGATGACAGCATGTTGAGCACCGTCACCACCGGCACGGTCACCTGCACCGGGAACACCAGCGCGAGCAGCGGCACCGCGACCGCACCGCCGCCAAAACCGGTACCACCGCGCACCGCGAAGGCCACCGTGACCACCACCACGCAGAACAGCATCTGCCACAGCGACAGCTCATCCACCCGAAGGGCCCTCCCCGCGCAATGCACGCCGCCCGGCATGCAGAGCCATCAGCGTCAACACGGCGATCACGGTGACCATGCCGAAGGTGGCCGTGTAGCTGCCGCTCAGCTTGTAGACCAGCGTGAAGGCCGTCGGCCCGCTCAGGATGCCGGCGAAGTTCCATACCATCGCGCCACCGGTGGCAATGCTGACCTGTCCCGGCGGACTGCGCCGGGCAACCTCGGCGGTATAAAGCCCGTTCCAGCCGATTGCGGTGGCGCCGAGCACGGCAAACAGCAGGCCGGTTACTGCCACCGGCCATCCGGGCTGCAGGAAAACCACGATGCCGCAGCAGGCGATCGATCCCAGCGTCAGGTACTGCAGCGCCGCCAGGCAATCACCGCTGCGATCGGCAAGCCAGCCCCAGACGATGCGCCCGAGCACGCCGAAAATCTGTGCCACCGACAGCATCAAGCCGGCCTCGACCAGCGTGTAGCCACCCTCGTCCACCAGCATCACCACCGTGAAGGTGCTGACGCAGAGCTGGATGAAGGCGAGGCAGAACGCAGCCACCCCCAGCCAGCGCAGGGCTGGCATGCGCCACATCAGCCGCAGACCGTCGAAGACCCGCGCCTGCACCGGCAGGTCGGGACGGCGATCGTCGTCCCAGGAGCTGCGCGCCGGCTGCACCGCCAGCAGCGTCGCCAGTGCCGAGATCAGCACCAGGGCCAGCGCCCAGCGCCAGCCGAAAGCCAGTGTGACCACCGGCGCAATCAATGCCATCAAGGCCCAGGCCAGCGGCACGCCGGTCTGCTTCAGCGAAAAAATGAAATTGCGGTGCTGCGGCGGACTGTAGCGGAACAGCAGGTGTGCAGCTGCCGGCAGGAGGATGCTCATGGCAGTGCCGATGAACACCGACGCGAACACCAGCGCGATGACACTGCCATGCAGCGCGATCGCCAGGCCGGTGATGCAGCAGGCCATGCCGATCTGGGTCGTGCGGCAGCCGCCGTAACGCGACACCATCCAGGTGAACAGCATCGAACCGATCATCGCCGCGCCATAGATCACGCTCATCTGGTAACCGATCAGCGAAGCCTCGACGCCCAGCGCGGGCGCCAGCTCCGGCGCGATCACCGGAAACACCGCCGCGCCCATCGCCCCCGAGACCTGGGCCGCGGTGGTTGCCGCGACCACGGCGACAACACCGCCCGCCGGCACGGCCACTGACGTCGTCATGCCCTGCGCTCCGCACGCGCGGCCGCAGCCGCGAGCGCAGCGCTGGCCAGCGCCCCCGCGGCCAGCAGCACGAAGGTGCTGGTGTAACTGCCGATGCCGCGGTAGGTCGCCGCAAACAGCGCGGGGCCGGCCAGGATGCCGCCGAACACCCAGATCATCAGTCCGCCGGTCGCCACGCTGACCATGCCGGGGGGACTGAGCCGCGCAATCTGCGCGTGCATGACGCCGTTCCAGCCGTAGG
>JAEYXO010000227.1 GCA_023431245.1 Pseudomonadota bacterium
GCCTTGAGGCGTTCCTCGTTCTCGGCTTCCCAGCCCATGCTGGTCCAGACGTCGGTGGTCACGAGATCGGCGCCGCGGCAGGCGTCCATCGGGTCGGCAAAGCTCTCGAAGTGGTCGGTGCCGTAGAGGCCGGCGCGCTCGGGTTCGACCTCGTAGCCGGGCGGGGTCGACACATGGACGTTGAAATCGAGCACCTCCGCCGCCTGCAACCAGGTGTTGCAGACGTTGTTGGAGTCGCCGATCCAGGCCACCGTTTTGCCGCGGATCGGGCCGCGGTGTTCGATGAAGGTGAAGATGTCGGCGAGGATCTGGCAGGGGTGGTATTCGTTGGTCAGACCGTTGATCACCGGCACCCGCGAGTGCGAGGCAAAGCGGTCGATGATTTCCTGCTCGAAGGTGCGGATCATCACGATGTCGACCATGCGCGTGATAACGCGCGCCATGTCCTCGACCGGCTCGCCGCGGCTGATCTGGGTGTCGGTCGAGGTCAGGTTGATCACCGAGCCGCCCATCTGCAGCATGCCGGCCTCGAAGGAGACGCGGGTGCGGGTCGAATTCTTCTCGAAGATCATCGCCAGCGTGCGGTCGTGCAGCGGCAGGTACGGCTCGTAGCGCTTGAACTTGGCCTTGATCCAGGCGGCGCGCGCGAAGACATGCGCATATTCGGCGGCGCTGAAATCCCTGAACTGGAGGTAGTGGCGAAGTTGCATGATGTATCCCGGCGCGGCGGGTGTGCCGCGGTTCAGGCGACCGCCGGGGCGGCCTTCATCAGGAATGAGCGGATCATCGGCGCGAGCTGGCTGACCAGCTGGTCGGCTTCGTCCCGCGACATCACCAGCGGCGGCACCAGCCGCACGACGTTGTCGGCGGTGACGTTGATCAGCAGGCCGGCTTCCAGCGCGGTTTTCACGAGGTCGCCGCAGGGCCGGTCGAGTTCGACACCGATCATCATGCCCTTGCCGCGGATGCCGCGGACGCCCGGCGTCTCCGCCAGCGCGCGCTTCAGGCCGGCCTGGATGTGCGCGCCCACCTCGGCGGCATTCCGGCACAGGTCTTCGGATTCGATGATGTCGATGGTGGCGAGCGCCGCCGTGCAGGCAAGCAGGTTGCCGCCGAAGGTCGAGCCGTGGCTGCCCGGCTGGAACAGCGTGGCGGCTTCGCCGCGGGCGACGCAGGCGCCGACCGGCACGCCGCCGCCGAGCCCCTTGGCGAGGGTGATCACGTCGGGCATCACGCCGTAATGCTGGAAGGCGAACATCTTCCCGGTGCGGCCCATGCCGGTCTGCACTTCGTCGAGCATCAGCAGCCAGCCGTTGGCGTCGCAGATTTCGCGCAGGCCCTTCAGGTAGTCGTCGCCGCAGACGCTGACGCCGCCTTCGCCCTGCACCAGTTCGGCGAGCACGGCGACCACGTTGCGGTTGGAGGCGGCGACGCGCCGCACCGCTTCAAGGTCGTTGAAGGGCACGCGCACGAAACCGGTCACCAGCGGTTCGAATCCGGCCTGCACCTTGCGGCTGCCGGTGGCCGACAGCGTCGCCATCGTGCGGCCGTGGAAGGACTTTTCGAGCACGACCACCGCGGGGGTCTCGACGCCCTTCTTGTGGCCGTAGTAGCGCGCGAGCTTGATCGCGGCCTCGTTGGCTTCGGCGCCGGAATTGCAGAAAAACACCTTGTCCATGCCGGATGCCGCGGCAATGCGGTCGGCGAGTTTTTCCTGGGCGGTGATCTGGTAGATGTTGGAAGTGTGGATCAGCCTGCCGACCTGGTCGCGCAGCGCCGCCACCAGCTTCGGGTGACTGTGGCCGACCGCGTTCACGGCCACGCCCGCAAGCGCATCGAGGTAACGCTTGCCCTGCGTGTCCCACAGCCAGACACCTTCCCCGCGCTCGAAGGCAACCGGCAACCGGCCGTAGGTGTTCATCACGTGAGACATGGTGCATCGATCTCCACAAAAACAGACGGCGGCCTCACGCCGCCGATGAGACTATTCTATCCACCCCGTCTTGCTTGGCAAGCGATATTTCCCGGGCTTCCCGGAGCGGAAACGGGGGGTGTTCTGCTAGACTTTTCCGCAATTCCGACAGTCCTGCAGAAGGCCACCGACCCATGTTCGACGGCGCACCCGAAATCGTGATCCAGGGCATCACCGACTCCGGCGAAACCTTTCGTCCCAGCGACTGGGCGGAGCGCCTGAGCGGGATGCTGTCCGTGTTCGGCGAGGACGGGCATCTCGCCTATTCGCCCTTCCTGAAGCCGATATTCGCGGGGGGCATCCACTGCGTGGCGGTGGACCGGGTGCTGGAGAACCGCAATCCCGCGGCTTTCGAATTCCTGCTGCAATTCGCCCGCGACAACCGCCTGATGATGCGGCCGGGGCGCAAGGCCCGGCGTCCCGAGGATCTGCCGGCCGCCGGCGCCTGAAAAACTGCCTGCTGTGCTGCTGCTGCCTGCTGCCGCGCAACTGCGGCAGCCCTGGTGCTTACGCCATCGCCTTGAGCGCGGCGGACAGGCGGCTCTTGTGACGGGCGGCGGTGTTCTTGTGCATGATGTCCTTGTCGGCGATCGAATCGATCTTGCTCACCGACTGCTGGAACGCGGCCTTGGCGGCAGCCTTGTCGCCGGCGGCGATGGCCTTGCGCACATCCTTGATCGCGGTGCGCAGCGCGGAACGCTGTGCCATGTTGCGCGCGCGGC
>JAEYXO010000330.1 GCA_023431245.1 Pseudomonadota bacterium
GTGTTGCGGGAACTGCTGCGAAAAAATTCGCGTAACTGTAGCCGCCACGCGCGTTATGGGCAAGCGCGCCCGTTTGCCGGTCCGCGCAAAACTGTTGGACAGCAAGGGCTTATTCCGCTTTTCCACAGTTGTTGTGGATAAGCCTGTGCGCAGGATGTCGATGACCGCCCTAAGTGGCCTGCCGGGCTGGGTTTTTGCCGGATTGCCTATTTGTTAAACTGTCAAAAAATATCAATAAAATCATATACTTATAAATAATCTTCGAGGGCGATGCAGTGTGGCGGCAAATGTCGTCCGCCGTGCTGTGCGCTGTGGATGGTGACTGCGGGGAAAAAACCGTTCTGCATCCGCAGCTTGCAGGGATGCGGTCCGGCGCGGCAAGGGCCGGCCGTTATACTCGGCCCATGGCTTTATTGAAGATTGACGACGCCGAACTCGCATTCGGCCTGCATCCGCTGCTCGACCGCGCCAACCTGACCGTCCATGACGGCGAACGCATCGGCCTCATCGGCCGCAACGGCACCGGCAAATCCTCGCTGCTCAACATCATTGCCGGCCGCGGCGCGCTCGATGACGGCGCCATCCGCCGCCAGGATGGCCTGCGTGTGGTGATGGTTGAACAGGAGCCCCTGCTTCCCGATGCCGGCAACCTGCATGCCAGCCTCACCGCGCGCGGCGGGCTGGAGGACATGCATGACGAGCGCGAGCGCTGGCGTGCCGACGCGCGGCTGTTCGAATACTTGCACCGTTTCGGCCTCGATGAATCGCGTCCCCCGCAGACGGCCTCCGGCGGCGAGCGCAAGCGCGCGGCACTGGCGCTGGCCCTGGCGCTGCAGCCCGATCTGCTGCTGCTCGACGAGCCGACCAACCACCTCGACATCGCCGGCATCACGCTGCTTGAAGACCTGCTGCTCAAGGGGCAGGTCAGGTCCGCGATCATCATCACCCATGACCGCGCCTTCCTCGACCGCGTCTCCACGCGCATTGTCGAACTCGACCGCGGCCTGCTGCGCTCCTATCCCGGCAATTTCTCCGCCTACGAGGCGCGCAAGGCCGACCAGCTGGCGGAGGAGGAGAAGGCCAACCGCCGCTTTGACAAGTTCTGGGCGCAGGAGGAAGTGTGGATCCGCCAGGGCATCAAGGCGCGCCGCACCCGCAACGAAGGCCGCGTGCGGCGGCTGGAGGCCTTGCGTGTCGAACGCGCCGCGCGCCGCGAGCGCATCGGCAACGTCAAACTCGCGCTGGATGCCGGCGACCGCTCCGGCAAGCTGGTCGCCGAGCTGACCGGTGTCGGCAAGAGTTTTGACGGCAGGCCCTTGATCAGGAATCTCGACCTGCGCATCCTGCGCGGCGACCGCATCGGCCTGATCGGTGCCAACGGCGCCGGCAAATCGACGCTGATCAGGATCATCCTGGGTGAGCTCGCGCCCGATGCCGGTGAAGTGCGGCTGGGCACGAAACAGGAGATTGCCTATTTCGACCAGCTGCGCGACCAGCTCGACCCGGAGAAAACCCTGGTCGAAACCATCAGCCCCGGCTCGGAATGGGTGGAGACCGCGGACGGCCGCAAACATGTGATGAGTTACCTGTCGGACTTCCTGTTTCCGCCGCAGCGGGCCCAGGCCAAGGTCAGCATGCTGTCGGGCGGTGAACGCAACCGGCTGCTGCTGGCGCGGCTGTTCGCGCGGCCGGCCAATGTGCTGGTGCTGGACGAACCGACCAACGATCTCGACATCGAGTCGCTGGAACTGCTGGAAGACACGCTGCAGGGTTATCGCGGCACCCTGCTGCTGGTCAGCCACGACCGGGCGTTTCTGGACAACGTGGTGACCCAGACGCTGGTGGCCGAGGGCGGTGGGCGCTGGAAGGAGTATGTCGGCGGTTACAGTGACTGGCTGACGCAACGCCCTGCAGTGGCTGCGCCCGAGGCAAAAGCGGCGGCGCCGGCCAAACCGGCCGCGCGTGCGGCGGCGCCGGTGAAAAAACTCGGTTTCAGGGAACAGCGCGAACTGGAGCAGTTGCCGGGTGAACTGGAGGCGCTGGAGAAGGAACAGGCGGACCTTGCGCTGCGCATGAGCAGCCCGGAATACCACCGCCAGGGCCCGGCGCAGCTGAAGGCCGACCGTGAACGCGCCGCGGCCATCGAAACGCTGCTGGCTGAAAAATTCGAACGCTGGGCGGAGCTGGATCAGCGCGCGACGCAGATCGCCGGTTAGCCTCGTCCGCTTTCCGGACACCGGAAATGACCGGCGGCCGGCGGCACGCGGCTGCGCGTACAATGCCGCCATGCCCGATCTGCTGGAACAAGCCACCCAACAAGCCGTGATCTCCGTTGCCGAGCTGAACCGGCTCGCGCGCACGGCCATCGAGCGCTGCGTGCCGCTGGTGTGGGTGGCCGGCGAGATCTCCAATTTCAAGCGTTACGACAGCGGGCACTGCTATTTCACGCTGAAGGACGGGGCGGCGCAGGTCGATGCGGTGATGTTTCGCCACAAGGCGCAGTACCTCGACTGGCAGCCGGAAAACGGCATGCAGGTCGAGGTGAGGGCGACGGCGACGGTCTACGAGGCCCGCGGCAAGTTCCAGCTGGTCGTTGACGCGATGCGCCGCGCCGGGCTGGGTGCGCTGTATGCCGCCTTCGAAAAACTCAAGGCGAAACTCGAGGCCGAGGGTCTGTTCGATCCGGGCATCAAGCGCGGACTGCCGCCGTTTCCGCGCGTGGTCGGCGTGGTGACCTCGCCGCAGGCCGCCGCGCTGCGCGACGTGATCACCGCGCTGCGCCGGCGCATGCCGGGCATCGGCGTGATCATCTATCCGGCGCCGGTGCAGGGCGAGGGCGCTGGCGCGAAAATCGCCGAGGCGATCGCGCTGGCCGGCGCCCGCGCCGAATGCGACGTGCTGATCGTCTGCCGCGGCGGCGGCAGCATCGAGGACCTGTGGGCCTACAACGAGGAGGCCGTGGCGCGGGCGATCCGCGCCTGCCCGCTGCCGGTGGTGTCCGGCGTCGGCCACGAGACCGATTTCACCATCGCCGATTTTGCCGCGGACCTGCGCGCGCCGACACCGACCGCGGCGGCGGAACTGGTCAGCCCGGACGGCGTGAAGCTGAAGCGCGATGTCGCCTTCCTTGGCCAGCAGTTCGCGCGGGTGTTCGCGCGCGGCATCGAGGACCGCATGCAGCGCCTTGATTACCTGTCGCGGCGGCTGACCCACCCCGGCGAGCGCATCCGCAACCAGGCCATCCATCTGCAGCACCTCGCCAGCCGGCTGCGCGGCGAGTGGCGGCGCGGCGCCGACGAGCAGTCCTGGGCGCTGCGTGATGCGGCACTGCGGCTGCGGGCCGCCGCGCCCGACACCGGCTCGCTGCTGCAGCAGCAACAGGAACTCGCGCGCAGGCTGCGCGGCGGCTTGCGTGAACGCATGACCGCCGCCGCCGAGCGGGTGTCGGGCCTCCGCGCCCACCTGCTGCACCTCAATCCGCAGCGTGTGCTGGAGCGCGGCTACAGCATCACCGAGACGGCCGGCGGCGACATCGTGCGCGACGGCGCGCAGCTGGCGGAAGGGCAGGAGCTGAAGCTGACGCTGGCGAAAGGCTGGGCCGGCGTGCAGGTGAAGCGCAGCGGCTGATCCGCTTCAGCGCGTCGCCAGCCGTGCCGGCGGAATCGTCGGATCACCGAACACCGGATTGGCCGCCAGCCATTGTTCGAACTGCCCGGCCGGCAGGGGCCTGCTGATGCAGTAGCCCTGGGCATGATCGCAGCCCATCTGCTTCAGCAGCGCCCAGATGCTCAGGTCTTCGACGCCCTCGGCGACGACCTCCATGCCCATGTTGTGCCCCAGTTCGATGGTCGACTTGACGATCATCGCGTCGTCGCCGTCGATCGCCATGTTGCGCACGAAGGACTGGTCGATTTTCAATTCCTTCACCGGCAGTTTCTTGACGTAGGACAGCGAGGAGTAGCCGGTGCCGTAGTCGTCGATCGCCAGCTTGACGCCGAGCCGGTCAAGGCGGTGCAGCGTCTCCATCGACCGCGCGGGGTCCTCCATCACGCCGCTCTCGGTGATTTCGATGCACAGCCAGCGCGCATCCACGCCGCGCAGCTTCAGTTCGCCGTCGACCAGGCGGGGCAGCTCGGGGTCGAGCAGGTCGCGGGCGCAGATGTTCACCGAGATCGCGACTTTCACGCCGCGCGCCTGCCACAGGCCGCACTGGCGGATCGCGCTGCGCAGGATCCAGTGCGTCATGTCGCGGATGAATCCGGTCTGCTCGGCAAAGGGTATGAAATCTCCCGGCGGGACAAAGCCGCGTGCGGGGTGGTTCCAGCGCACCAGTGCCTCGCATTGCGCGGTGATGCCGCTGCGCAGGTCGACCTTGGGCTGGAAATGGAGCACCAGTTCGTCCTGTTCGACCGCGCGGCGCAGTTCGCCGAGCAGCGTCAGGTAGTTTTCCTGCGGCTGGTGCAGCGCGGGCTCGAAAACGGTGCTGCCGTGGTGGCCGCGTTTGGCGACGTACATCGCGACGTCGGCATGGCGGATCAGGGTATAGGGATCCTCGCCGTGCTCCGGGTATCCGGCAATGCCGATGCTGGTGCGCACGTCCAGCAGCTGGCCATCGACGGTGACCGGCACGTTGAGTGCCGACAGGATCTTGCCGGCGATGTCGCGCGCCGCCGCGGTGCCGGCGCCGGGCAGTATCACCGCGAACTCGTCGCCGCCCAGCCTGGCGATGGTGTCGGATTCGCGCAGCAGGCCCTGCAGCCGGCTGCCGACGGCCTGCAGCACGCGGTCGCCGACGGGATGGCCCAGCGTGTCGTTGACATGCTTGAAGCGGTCGAGATCCATGCTGAGGATGGTCACCGGCCCCTGTTCCCGCCGGGCAGCCTTGATCGCGAGGTCGAGGCGGTCGTTGAACAGCGCGCGGTTGGGCAGGCCGGTCAGCGTGTCCTGGTAGGCGAGGCGCAGGATTTTTTCCTCGCGGCTGGAGATCGCTTCGCGCATGTGGTTGAAGCTTGAGGCCAGTTCGCCGATCTCGTCCTGCTGGCGGATGTCGGCCTTCTCGCTGTAGTCGCCGTCGCGGATCCGCCGCGCGATGGCGGCCAGCCTGTTGATCGGGCCGGCGAGGCTGCGGCCGATCAGGATGCTGCCGAAGAGCGAAACCAGCACGCTTGCCAGCGCAAGGTCGAACAGCGTGCGCTGCAGTTCGGAGAACGGCTCGAGCGAGGCCTGCAGCGACTGCTGCAGGACGGCCATCACCTGGGGAACCCCGGCGGAGGTCAGCGTCATCGACCGTGTCTGGTAGGGCAGGTCGCCGAGATTGATGATGCCGGGGCCGGCACGCGTCAGCAGCAGGTCATTCAGGCGGCCGAGCAGCGCGCTGCGCTGCCCGGCGTCCAGTGTCGACGCGCCGAGCTCCCATTTGAAGTCCGGGCGTTCGGTGAGGAAAGACACCTGCAGTCCCGTGAGGTCCCGCATTTCCCGGGCAATCCGGTCATCGATGGTGAAGCCCATGGCGACCCAGGCGACCGGCAGCGGCGCCATCACCGGCACCACCACCATCTGGTAGGGATGCCGGTCGACCAGCACCACGCTGCTGGCCTGGCCCTGCTCCATCGCAGTCCGGATCAGTTCAGGAAAGGCGGGTCCGTCGCCGTTTCCGGCCTGTTCAAGGCTGGAGCCCAGCAGCCGGTTGTCGAGGCCGTAGAGCAGCACGAGATTGGCATTGATGCGCGCGCCATGGTTCGCAAGCACGGAATTGATGGTCGCGGAATCGCCGGTGGCAATGGCCTCGCGGAAGCCGAAATCGGCGGCCAGCACGGCCGCCGCCTGCGACAGCTGGCGGCCGTTCTGTTCGAGCACCCGCGCGAACACGCGTTCGCCGACGCGGATCTGGCTCGCCACCTCGCGGCGGGCGATGCGCTCGTTGGCTGCGCTGACGACCAGGTAGGCGGCCACCTGGACGGCCGCCAGCAGCACCACGAAAAAGACGACGATACGGGTTTCGAGACTGCGGAATGCGGGCATCATGGTGGGACAGCATACCGGAGTGCGGTTTGCGGCTGCGGGCCGGGTGCGCGGGTGAAAAGGTGTCGGATGAGGAACTGCCCGGCTTGACGAAGGCCGCGCGGATGCCTATAAGAAACGTCCATGACACGGCCCGCAGAGCCCTCCCGGGCCGGCCCGGGTGAATTTCAACGACAATAACGTGGTTATCCCATGAGCGATCTCGACTTCACCCGCCCGGCGCAGAGCGATGTCTACAACGCCAATGTCGCGCGCCTGTTTTTCCACAACAACGGCAAGCCGCGGGCAATTGCCGCCGGCGGCGCGCTCTTTGCCGAAAACACCGCGGGCAGGGCGATGTACTTCCTTGCTTCCGGCGAGATCGCGCTGACCCGCAACGGCAAGCCGCTGGATGTCATCAAGGCCGGCGAAGTGCTGGGCGAGATGTCGGTGCTGACCGGCGAGCCGCGCAGCGCGACGGCGACCGCGCGCGGCGCCTGCGAGGTCATCGAGCTGGACGGCGATGCCTTCCTCGGCGCGATCCAGAAAACCCCGGATTTCGCGCTGATGCTGCTGGCGATCCTGATCAAGCGCCTGCGCCTGGCGCTGGCAATGCAGATGCTCGGCAGGAACCAGAACCTGGTGCCGGAAACCGTGCCGGTGTCGGGCGAGGTGTTCGACAGTGACCTGCTCGCCGAGCTGACGTCCAATTTCCCCGGGCGCCCGCCGGTTTACCAGCCGAAGAACGGCGTGATCATGCGCGAGGGCGAGGCCGGCATATTCATGTACGTGGTGATGGACGGCGCGGTGCGCATCACGGTCAAGGACAAGGTCGTCGAGGTGGTGCGGGCGGGCGGGGTGTTCGGCGAAATGGCGCTGGTCGACCAGTCGAAACGCGCGGCCACGGCCTCCGCCGCCACCGACTGCAACCTGCTGTCGATCAACCGCAACGACTTCCTCGCGCTGATCAAGTCCAATCCGGCCTTCGGCGTGTCGCTGCTGCGCGCGCTGGCCAACCGGCTGCGCAATACCGGGCAGCGCTAGCCGCCGGCAACCGAGCGCGGGTCGCGCGGTTTCCAGCGGCCGCTGTCGACCAGGGTCAGGAAATCGAGCAGATTGCGGTTGAACTGCTCCGGTTCCTCGGTGTTCACCGTGTGCCCGGTTGCGGGACAGACCCACAGCCGCGCATTGCGGCAGACCTTCTTGATGAACAGCGCCGGGCCGAGGCTGCCGTCATCCTCGTCGCCGCAGGCCACCAGCAGCGGTGGACGGTAGTTCCGCAAGCCGCGCTCCAGCGCGTAGACCGGCGGGCGTTTTGCCTGCACCCCGCGCAGCACGCCGGCGAGCCCGGTGCCGGAATGGCTTTCGTGGATGCGGCGGAATTCGGCAAAGCCGCGCGGATCCTTCAGCATCTGCGGGATGCGCGCGGCGCTGACGCCGCGCTGCTTCAGCGCGGCCGCGGTGCCCGCGGTCTCGAACAGGCGGGCATGCGCCTCGGTGGTGCGCAGGAAAGCCTCGCGTGTCGCCGGGTCGGAACCGGCGCCGGCGGCCAGAGACGTTACCGACAGCGCCATCGACGGATAACGCAGGCCGAACTGCAGCGCGGAGTAGGCGCCCATCGAGCAGCCGGCGACATGCGCCCTGCGGATGCTCAGGTGGCGCAGCACGTCGGCGATGTCGTCGACGGCGATGCGCCAGGAATATTTCGAGCGCGCGCGCGGCACCTCGGAAGGCGGGTAACCGCGGGCGTTGAAGGCGATGCAGCGGTAGCGCCTTGCGAAAAACCGCAGCTGCGGCTCCCAGCTGCGGGCATCGCCGGAAAACTCGTGCACGAAGATCAGCGGAGTGCCCTTGCCGGCTTCCTCGTAGTGCAGGCGGGTGCCGTCGCGGGCGGTGGCGAAGGGCATGCTCAGGTCTCCCCGGCCATGATCTGCGCCTCCAGTTCCCGGCGCACGTATTCCAGCACCAGGTCGCTGACGTTGTCCGCGAGGCAGTCAAAGCCGGTGTAGTCGTCCATTCCCCGCAGCCAGGTCAGCTGGCGCTTGGCGAGCTGGCGCGTCGCGGCGATGCCCTGTTCGCGCAGTTCGGCGCGACTGATGCGGTTCTCGAGGAAATCCCAGGCCTGGCGGTAACCGACGCAGCGCATCGACGGCAGCTCCGGATCGAGGCCGTAGGTCTCGCGCAATCCGCGCAGCTCGTCGACCAGTCCCGCCTCGAGCATGGCGTCGAAACGCTGCGCAATGCGCTCGTGCAGCGCGGCGCGGTCTTCCGGCAGCAGCGCGATGCGGATCGGCGTGTAGGGGAAATAGACGTATTTCGGTTTTTTCAGCAGGTCGGTCATCGACCGGCCGGCGAGGTAATAGATTTCCAGTGCGCGCTGGATGCGCTGTGCATCATTCGGTTCCAGCCGTGCCGCGGTTTCCGGATCGACCTTGCGCAGCTTCTCGTGCACCGCCGGCCAGCCTTCCTCCTCGGCCATGGTTTCGATGATCAGGCGGACCGTCGAGTCCGCCTCCGGCAGGTCGTTGAGGCCTTCGACCAGCGCCTTGAAGTAGAGCATCGTGCCGCCGGTCAGCAGCGGGATGTTGCCGCGCTCGGTGATTTCCCGCATCAGCGCCAGCGCATCGTCGCGGAAACGCGCGGCCGAATAACTTTCATGTGGCTCGATGATGTCGATCAGGTGGTGCGGCGCGCGTTTGAGGAGCTCCGCATCGGGCTTGGCGGTGCCGATGTTCATGCCCTTGTAGACCAGCGCCGAATCGACGCTGATGATTTCGCAGGGCAGCGTCGTCGCCAGCTGCGCCGCAACCGCGGTCTTGCCGCTGGCGGTGGGGCCCATCAGCAGGATGGCGGGCGGATGCGCGGGAGTAGGCATAAAATATTAATAAAATCAAATACTTATAATCATTATTATTCGCCGCGACGGAACAGGCGGTCGAGTTCGGCGATGCCGATCGCCTGCCAGGTCGGCCGGCCGTGGTTGCACTGGCCGGAGCGTTCGGTCGCTTCCATGTCGCGCAGCAGCGCATTCATTTCCGGCAGCGTGAGTTTGCGGTTGGCGCGCACCGCGGCGTGGCACGCCATGGTGCCCAGCAGTTCGTTGCGGCGTTCGGTGGCGATGCGGCTGGCGCCGTATTCACGGACTTCGTGCAGCACGTCGAGCGTCAGCGCCTGCACATCCGCGTCGGCCAGCAGTGCCGGCACGCCGCGCACGACCAGCGCGCCGGGTCCCGCCGGCGCGAGGTCGAAACCGAGATCCTGCAGCGCGGCGTGTTCGTCCTCCGCGGTGGCGACATCGAGCGCCTCGGCGGCGAAATGCACGGGCACCAGCAGCGGCTGCATCGGGATTGCGCGGCCGTCGAGGGCGGCCTTCAGTTTTTCGTACATGATGCGTTCGTGCGCGGCATGCATGTCGACGATGATCAGGCCGTTGCGGTTTTCGGCGAGGATGTAGATGCCGGCGAGCTGGGCCAGCGCGTAGCCCAGCGGGTGATCGTCGCCGGAGGCGGGCAGTGCGGGAGGCTGCGGTGCCGGCGCGGCCGCTGCGGGCATGGCCGCGGACGGTCCGGGACGCGGCGCGAACATCGCCTCGTAGGCGCCGGCCGGCTGGGCGACACCCAGTGCCATCGTGCCCTGGCTGCGGTAGTAGGGTGCCGCGGGTGCTGCCGCGACAGCGGCCGGCGCGGCGGGGGCCGTTGCTTCGCCCGCGGAACGCGCCAGCGTCTTGTGCAGCGCGTGGAATATGAACTGGTGCACGGCGCGCGAGTCGCGGAAACGCACCTCGGCTTTCGCCGGATGCACATTGACGTCGACCAGCTGCGGGTCGATGTCCAGAAACAGCACGAATGCCGGATGGCGGTCGTGGTGCAGCACGTCGGCATAGGCCTGGCGGATCGCATGCGCGACCAGCTTGTCGCGGATGCAGCGGCCGTTGACAAAGAAGTATTGCGCGTCGCGCGTGCCTTTCGCATGGGACGGGGAGCTGATCGCGCCGCGCAGCGCGATCTGGCCGCCCGATTCCTCGACCGCCAGCGCGCCAGCCGCAAAATCCCCGCCCAGCACCGCGGCGATGCGCGCCGCCAGCGGCTGCGGCTTCAGCTGGAAACGCGGGCGGCCGTTGTGGCTGAGGGAAAAGGCGACATCGGGCCGCGACAGCGCGATGCGGCGGAAAGCCTCCTCGCAGTGCGCGTATTCGGTCTGCTCCGACTTCAGGAATTTGCGCCTGGCCGGGGTGTTGTAATAGAGCTCGCGCACGTCGATGCGCGTGCCGCGCGCCAGCGTCGCCGGTTCCGGTGTTCCCAGCGCCGGGCCTTCGGCACTGATGCGGTGGGCATGGCGGTCCTCACCGCGCCGGCTGGTGAGCTCCATCCGCGACACCGCGGCGATGCTGGCCAGCGCCTCGCCGCGGAAGCCGAGGCTGGCGACGTGTTCGAGGTCGTCGAGCGAGGCGATCTTGCTGGTGGCATGGCGGGCCAGCGCCAGCTTGAGTTCCTCGCGCGCAATGCCGGCGCCGTCGTCAGTGACGCTGATCTGCTTGATGCCGCCGCCCGCGAGTTCGACGCTGACCGCCTGCGCGCCGGCATCGAGGCTGTTCTCGAGCATTTCCTTCAGCGCCGAAGCCGGACGCTCGATGACCTCGCCTGCGGCGATCTGGTTGATCAGCAGTTCAGGCAGTAACTGGATGGCGGCGGGCATTTCCCGATTATAAGCGCGGCCAATCGGGCCATAAGGCGTCCGTGCCGCTGCGTGTTTCCCGGCAACTGGCCGTATAATCGCTGCGAGTTCTTTGCATGATCCGCAGGGGCGGTGAGGCGATGCCTCCGGCGTGCCGTTGCCAGGACGCCATGCCCGTTCCAAACCAGGGGGAAGTGATGCCACAGATCATTGGGGTGCCGAAGGAAACGGCAGCCGGCGAGAAACGCGTTGCGACAGTGCCGGAAGTCGTGGAAAAGCTGGTCAAGCTGGGCTTTGCCGTCAGGCTGCAGTCCGGTGCCGGCGAGGGCGCGAACTGCAGCGACGACAGCTACCGCGCGGCCGGCGCCGAGGTGGTCGCCACGGCGGCCGAGCTGTGGTCCGGTTCCGACATCGTGTTCAAGGTCGGCGTGCCCACACCGGAGGAGGTCGGCCTGCTGCGCGAGGGCGGCACCCTGATCGGCTTCATCTGGCCGGCGCAGAATCCGGAACTGATGCAGCAGCTCGCCGCGAAAAAGGCCACCGTGCTGGCGATAGACTCCCTGCCGCGCACGCTGTCGCGCGCGCAGAAAATGGATGCGCTGACCTCCCAGGCGGGCGTTGCCGGTTACCGCGCCGTGATCGAGGCCGCCAATGCCTTCGGCCGCTTTTTCGACGGCCAGATCACCGCCGCCGGCAAGGTGCCGCCGGCCAAGGTCTTCATCGCCGGCGCCGGCGTCGCCGGCCTTGCCGCGATCGGCACCGCGGCCAACCTCGGCGCCATCGTCCGCGCCAACGACACCCGCGCCGAAGTCGCCGACCAGGTGGTGTCGCTGGGCGGTGAATTCGTCAAGGTCGATTACGAGGAGGAAGGCTCGGGCGGCGGCGGTTACGCCAAAGTCATGAGCGAAGGATTCCAGCAGGCGCAGCGCGAGATGTACGCGCAGCAGGCGCGGGAAGTCGACATCATCATCACCACCGCGCTGATTCCCGGCAAACCGGCGCCGCGGCTGATCACGGCCGAAATGGTCAAGAGCATGAAGCCGGGCAGCGTCATCGTCGACATGGCCGCCGAGCGCGGCGGCAACTGCGAACTGACCGAAGCCGGCAAGGCGGTGGTGAAGCACGACGTGACCATCATCGGCTACACCGACCTCAATTCGCGCCTGGCCAAGCAGTCCTCCACGCTGTATGCCACCAACCTGTTCCGCTTGACCGAGGAGCTGTGCAAGACCAAGGACGGCGTCATCAATGTCAACATGGAGGACGACGCGATCCGCGGTCTGACCGTTGTCAAGGACGGCGGCATCACCTGGCCGCCACCCCCGGTCAAGCAGCCGGCGGCGGCGCCGAAGCCGGCCGCAGCCGCGGCGAAGCCGGCGGAGAAAAAGGGGCATGGCCACGGCGGCGGTGGCGAACCGATGTCGGTGAAGGCCCTGGCGATCCTGTTCGGCCTGGGCGCGCTCGCCTTCTGGTTCGTCGGCAGTTATGCGCCGCCGGCCTTCCTGAACCACTTCACGGTGTTCGTGCTGGCCTGTTTCGTCGGCTACATGGTGGTGTGGAACGTGACCCCGGCATTGCACACGCCGCTGATGAGCGTCACCAACGCGATCAGCAGCATCATCTGCATCGGCGCGCTGGTGCAGATTGCGCCGCCGATCGAAAGCACAGCGGACCGGCCCGGGATGTGGATCCTCGGCCTCGCGGTGGCCGGCATCGTGCTGACCACGATCAACATGTTCGGCGGCTTCGCGGTGACGCGTCGCATGCTCGATATGTTTCGCAAATAAGGTTCCGCAAATAAGGGAAACCGAAAAATGTCCTTCAGCCTCGTCACGGTCGCCTACATCGGCGCGATCATCCTCTTCATCCTGAGCCTCGGCGGCCTGTCGCATCCCGAAACCTCGCGCCGCGGCAACCTCTACGGCATCATCGGCATGACCATCGCCGTGCTCGCCACGGTGTTCGGGCCGCAGGTCACCGCCCAGGGCTACGCTTGGATCGT
>JAEYXO010000361.1 GCA_023431245.1 Pseudomonadota bacterium
CGGCGCAAGCTGGCGATCGAGAAGAAGGGCGTCGAGATCGACGCGCACGAGGATTTCATGCTGGTGATCTCGTACAACCCCGGCTACCAGACGGTGCTGAAGGACCTGAAGCCCTCGACCAAGCAGCGTTTCATCGCGATCAATTTCGATTTTCCGTCGGAAGAGGTCGAGCGCAAGATCCTGGTCAAAGAGGTGCCGGGCACCAAGCCGGAGGTCGCGCAGCAACTGGTGGCGATCGGCCGCAAGGCGCGGCTGCTGAAGGATCACGGACTCGAGGAATCAACCTCGACCCGCGCTCTGGTCTATGCCGCGAGCATGATCGCCGCCGGGCTCGATCCGGTTACCGCCTGCCAGGTGGCGATGGTGAACCCGATTACCGATGACGCCGAACTGGCCGATGCGCTGATGGAGATCGTCAACGCGCACTTCGCCTGATCGACTGACGCCGGGATCGTCATTCCGCGCCGTGCCCGGCCGGAATGACCCCCGGTTTTAAGTAACTCCCGATTCCGCATCAATGAAATACTCCTCCGCCGTTACCCAGGCTTTCGCCAGGATCCAGGACCTCAGTGCCGTCGCGTACCGCGAGGTGGAGCAGGTGCTGCCGGCAATCGCGCGGCACGGCGACGAGGTCGCATTGCAGTGGCTGGCGGCCTGCACCGCACTGTTCAGTTTCGAGCGTGACGCCGGCAAGGCCTTCATCCGCGGCAGTCTCGAAGCCGAGAAGGTGTCGGAGGAAGTGCTGCCCTGGACCGGACAGGCGATGGCTTTCATGCAGTGGCGCGCTTCATGGCGCGCGCTGGAAGGCTTCATGGCCAACGTCGCGCGGGCCTATGGTTCCCTCGGACATGCCGGAGAGAAACGCTGGGCGGAAATCGGCTTTGGCTGGTGCACGCGGCAGATCGAGAGCGGCGCCGCGTATTTTTCGACGCCGGTGCTGGAGCTGGCCGGCCGCCATGGCGGCATTGCCGCGATAGAGCAGATCGCGGCGCCGGCCGAGGAACTCTACGAGTCTCGGAAGCTGATGCTGGCGACCTACCTGCCGGGGGCGATCCGCGTGCGCAACCTGCTCGGTGCCCAGGCGATCCTGCCCTGGGCTTCGCGCGGTGCCGACATCCTGCAGTCGGGGCGCGCCCGCGGCGAGGCCTATTTCCGGCTGGAATCCGAGGAAAGCCTGTCGCTGCTGTTGGAGCATCTGCCGGGATACCGGCTGACCGACCGCAACCGGCTTCTCGGCATGCTGCTCGATGTCTGGTTCGGCGGCGAGTTTGACCTGAAGGAAAGCACTTGGTCGCCGGAGAAGGGCAGGCCCTTCATCGAAACCGACGGTCGCAGCATCTATTTCCCGGCGGTGATGGCCGACCGCGAGGAGGCGATACTCGCGCTGCTGCATACGGCGGGCCATCTGCGCGGGCGCACCTTCGACCGCGGCGCGATGCAGGAGATGTTCGCCGAGGCGAAGATCGATTTTCCGAAGACCGGCGTGGTGTCTTGGGCGCCGCTGTTCCTGCGTTTCGGCGAGGATGCGCTGCGTTTCCAGCTGATCTTCGATATTTGCGAGGACCTGCGCGTCGATGTCGGTGTGCAGCGCAGCGTGCCGAACTACCTGAGGCGCCTGCAGCGGGCCGCGCGGGGCATCGGCGTGCGCCATCCGGAAACGGCAGCCTATTATGACCTTGCGCTGGAGAGCATCGAGGCGGCAATCGCATATCTTGGCGGCGCCGCTGCTGACCCGCGGTTTGCGTCACTGCTGCAACCGGGGGCGACGGTGGCCGATGCCTGGCGCGCGGCGGTGGCCCTGCATGCGGGATCGGCGCTCCCGCCGGTGACCGAACTGGAAGCCTTTCTCGGCGCCTACCTGCCGGGACGCAGCCCCAATGCCGCGCGGATGGCGCATCCCCAGGAAAACGACGATCAGTCGCAGCAGACCCAGGCCGGTTCCGATCAGCAGAGCGAACAGCAGGATGAGGGCGGGCAGGAAACCGAGGCGCCGCAGAACGCGGAGTCCGGCGACCAGCGCGACGACGGCGAGAAAAAGGAAATGCCGAGTTACGGCGATTCCTCGGGCCAGTCGGCGCGTGCCTCGAGCGAGTCCGACAAGGAGGGGCCCAACCAGGGCAGCAGCGACAAGGGCATTCCCTATCCCGAGTGGGATTACCGGGAGTCGCGCTACAAGCGCAACTGGAGCTGGGTGCAGGAGAAGCGGCTCGCCGAATCGAACATGGGCGAGACCAACCGCCTGATGAAGCAGTACGAACTTGCGCTGAAGCGGCTGAAGAAGGCGATCCAGTCGCAGAAACCGACACGCATGGCGCCGCTGACCCAGCAGCTCGACGGCGACGACATGGATCTCAACGCGGTGGTCGCCTTCGTCGCCGAGAAGCGCGCGGGACAGTCGCCGCGGCCGGCGATCTACAAGCGCCGCGAGATCCGTCAGCGCGAGGTTGCGGTGACGCTGCTCGCCGACATGTCGACCTCGATCATGCAGCACCTGCCGGAAGGCGGCGGCCGCCTGGTCGACCGCATCCGTGCCGGCGTGCTGCTGTTCGCCGAGAGCATGGAGGAGGTCGGCGATGCCTACTCGATCGCCGGCTTCTGCTCCAAATACCGCGACAACGTCAGCTATTACACCCTGAAAGGCTTCGACGACAGCCTGACCGACGAGGTGCGTGCGCAAATCGGCGGCATGTCGGGGCGGTTGGCGACGCGCATGGGCGCGGCGATCCGCCATGCCACCGCGCGCTTCGACGGCGTCGAAAGCCGGCGGCGCCTGCTGCTGCTGCTGTCCGACGGGCGGCCCGAGGACTACGATGACGGTGGCGACCGGCGTTACCTGCACGAGGACACGCGGATGGCGGTTAAGGAGGCGGTGGCCAAGGGCGTGCATCCCTTCTGCGTGACGGTGGACACCATGGCCAACCAGTACCTGCCGCAGATTTTCGGTCCCGGGCACTACCTCGTGCTCGACCACATCAACAGCCTGCCCAACAAGCTGCCGGAAATCTACCTGCGGCTGCGGCGCTGACCGGTGATGGTCGCCGGCAGCGCGACGCGGGCAGGTACGGAGGTCTATGCGCGCAGTTTCGGCGCTGCGTGCGCGCCGGGACACTACAGCGATTTCCTGAACCAGCACCTGAAGCTGTCCTCGCTGGGACTCGGTACATTCCCGGGTGCGGCGACGGATGCGGTTGATGTTGCTTACGCGGACATCATCGCCCGCAGCCTGCAAGCGGGCATCAACGTCATCGACACCGCGGCGCATTACCGCTACGGGCGCTCGATGCGCGCGGTCGGGGAGGGCCTGCGCCGCGCTTTTTCCGCAGGTGTCGGCCGCGAGCAGGTGTACGTGGTGGGCAAGGGCGGTTTCCTGCGTTTCGACGACGGTCCACCTGACGATCTTGATGCCTGGTTCGAGGCGCGCATCGCACGCAAGGGGCTCGGCACCCGCGACGATCTGAGCGGCATGCACTGCCTCGCGCCCGGCTACATCGCGGCGCAGATCGACGAACTGCGCGAGGCGACGGAACTCGAAACACTGGATGCCTTCCTGATCGACCAGCCCGAGGTGCATGTTCCGCGGCTGGGCAAGGAGGAGATGAACCGCCGGCTGCAGACCGCTTTTGCCGTCTGCGAACAGGCGGTGCGCCAGCAGAAAATCCGCAGCTACGGCATCGCCACCTTCGATGCCTTCCGGGTCGAAACCGACCATCCGCTGTTCCAGTCGCTGGCCTCGTTGCTGGGGCTTGCCGAACGCGCGGCGCAATTGGTGCAGCGCGACGGGCAGGCGCGCCACCATTTCCGTATCGTCCAGCTGCCCTTCAACCAGGCGATGAACGAGGGTTTCACGCGTTTCAGCCAGGCCACCGGGCAGGGCAACGTGGCCTCGACCCTGCAGGCGGCGCATCAGCTGAACATTTTTATCATGGGCAGCCATGCGCTCGCCAAGGGGGCGCTGGCCGCGCAGTGTGCCGATGGGCTGCGCGGGGCGATGCCGGATGCGCCCAATGACGCCCAGCGTGCGTTGCAGTTCAACCGGTCGACGCCCGGTATCGGCGTGAGCCTGGCCGGAATCAGTGCGCCGGACCACCTTGAGGACTTACTGGCTGTTGCGGCCCGGCCCCCGCTGGCGCGGGAGACCTATCTTGCGCTTTACCGCCGCGCCAGCGATGCGGATTGAAGCGGAGTCCGCGATGCGAAACGACAACCCGGTGCCGGGTTGACGAAGATCAAGTGCGGCGCTTTCCATGCCGCCGCTGCTTGCGGCAGAATGAAGCCGTTGCCTGATCATTTGAGAGGAGAATCCGATGGGACACACGCTGGAACAGTTTGCCGCGCAGTGCCATGACTACATCAAGGCCGAGCCCGGTCCGGCCGGCCGCAAGAAAATCGCCGCGCTGCTGCAGGAAGTGTTGAAGGACAAGGCCTTCATCGACAAGCACGTCGATGCCAATGTCGGTGAACGCAAGATCCTGTACGAGGATCCCGAATTCGGCTTCTGCATCCTTGCCCACGATTACAAGGATGCCAAGACCAGCCCGCCGCATGACCACGCCCATTCCTGGGCGATTTACGGCCAGGCACGCGGTGAAACACACATGCGCGACTACCAGTTACTGGAGCCGGCGAGCGCCGACAAACCGGGCAAGGTGAAGGAGACCCGCTCCTACAAGCTGACGCCGGGCGTCGCCCATGTCTACAACGAAGGGGACCTGCACTCCCCGAAGCGCGAGGGCCCGACCAGCCTGATCCGCATCGAGGGCACCAACATGGCCAAGGTCAAGCGCTTCAAGTACGAGCCGGTCTGAGCGGTTTGCCCCGAAAAAAAGCAGCCTGCGGGCCGCTTTTTTTTGATCTGCCGGGGCGGTCGCTCAGGAGGAGCCCCCGCGCAGTTGCGCGCGTTCGAAGGCCACGACGATGGGCAGGGAGATCGCAAGCGGGATCAGCAGGTACATCAGGCGCCACACCAGCAGCGCGGCGATGACATCCGAGGGGGGCATGGTGTGGACGATCGCGAGGAAGACCGCTTCCAAGACGCCGATGCCGCCGGGGGTCTGCGACAGCAGGCCGGCCGAGAAGGACAGCAGGAAGGCTCCGAGAATGATCATGAAGCCCGGATTGCCGGCTTCGGGCAGCGCGAAATAGATGATGCCCGCCGCGGCGATTATTTCGAGCGGCGCGGCGATCAGCTGGCGCGCGACGATCGGCAGCTTCGGATAAAAAACGTACAGCGAACGGATGCGCAGCGGCTTGAAGCCGAGCCAGGATCCGGCGACATAGAGCGCGCACAGAACCAGCATGCCGGCGCCGATCAGTTGCACCAGCGGTGCAGGCAGGTTCAGGCGCGGAATGATGTCGACCAGCGATTGCACGATCTGCGGTTCGGCCACGAAGACGATGCCCATCAGGATGACCGTGCCGTAACCGAAGGTGAATGAACACAGGGCCACCAGGACCGCCACTTCACCCGGGCTGAGCCCCTTCGCACAGTAGGCGCGCAGCCGGACCAGCCCGCCCGAGAGCACCGAGGCGCCGAGGTTGTGGCCCAGCGCGTAGGTGACGAAGGAGCAGGTGGCGATGTAGGGCCAGGAGATGCCGCTCTGGCGGTTCAGGTGGATCAGCGCAATGCGGTCGTACCAGGCCAGCGCGGCATAGGCGGCGAGGGCGGACAGGGCGGCGAGGAGGTAGGCGCGGGCCGAAACTTCGGCGACGCTGTTCGCGATCATGTCGACGATGACGGCGAGGTTGGTCCACAGGCTGCCGGCGTCGATGACGGCTTTCGCCGCGGGATCGGTGGATACTTCGGCGAGCAGTTTCGAATAGAGCAGCCACAGCGACCAGAGCACGACTGCACCGACGCACAGCAGCCAGAGCATCCTCTTGGCATGCTGCATCCAGGGCGGGCGGGGTGTTGCGGCTGTCATTCGGTGAAGGCGTCGCGTTGCGGGCGCGGTGAAACGGAGCGGGGGATTATGGCCGCAGGCAGGGCGGCCGCAGTTGGAACCGCGGTTTTATACCATAGTTCGTCAGGGGTTATTGCGGTTTCCGCCGGCCGGCCCCCGGGGTGTTTTCCGCCAGTGCGCGCAGCAGTTTTTCCTGCTCGGCGAAGCCCGGCACCCGGGCCGGTGTCTGCCGTCCGGCGTCCTCGGGAATCCTGCCGCGGAAATCCGCGGGTGCACCGGAGCCGGGCGACAGATAGGCCGCCATCCTCAGGCGCTTGTTGAATGCTGCAATGCGGTCGTCGAGGCCGGCAATGTCGATCACCAGCAGCAGGAGCAGCAGCGGCAGGGACAGCAGCAGCCAGGGCCATCCGGCCCACCAGCCGGCGGCTGCAGCCAGTGCCAGCAGCAGGTAGGTCACGGCCCAGCCGGTTTCATGCAGATACCAGCGGTGGGCGCCGAGGGGAAACAGCGCCAGCAGCGCCCAGGCGGTGCCGCGGCGGCGCAGCCGGCGCGCGAGGCGCAGGTTCATCGCCTGCAGTCCGCCGCCTTCCAGATCGAGTTTCCGCCATTTCGGGTTCATGCTGCATCCTTGCCGGTGCCGGCAACGATACCATGTGGCGGAGCGCTGCCCGCCGCCGCTTTGTCGCATTGGCCTGAACGGGTAGTATCGCCTTTTCCGACCGCCGGACACGTTGACGCAATGGCCGATCGCCGCCTCCAGGTATTTCATGCCGTCGCCCGCCAGCTTTCGTTCACGAAGGCCGCGGAGCAGCTGTTCATGACCCAGCCCGCCGTGACCTTCCAGATCAAACAGCTGGAGGAGCATCTCAACACGCGCCTCTTCGAACGCAGCCATGGCCGCATCGCGCTGACGCCGGCGGGGGAGCTGGTGCTCGGCTACGCCGAAAAAATCCTGACGCTGTCGGAGGAGCTGGAAACCCGGGTCAGCGAGCTGACCGGGGAAATCAGCGGTCCGCTGCTGCTGGGGGCGAGCACCACGGTTGCCGAATTTTTCCTGCCGCAGATCCTGGGCGAGTTCAAGGCCCGGCATCCGCTGGTTCGGGCGCGCATGACCGTGGGCAACTCGGAGAGCATAGTCACCCGCGTCGCCGAGCACTCGCTCGACCTCGGGTTGATCGAGTCGCCGTCACAGCTGAATGGCGTGCAGACGGAAGTGTGCTGCGATGACGTCATGGTGATGATCTGCAGTCCCCGCTACAAGCTGGCGAAGGCGGGGCGGGTGACTGCAGCCGAAGTGGCCTCTGAGCCTTTCATCAGCCGCGAGCCCGGTTCCGGCACCCGCGAGGTGGCCGACCATTATTTCCAGCACAACGGGGTGTCACCTGACGCGATCAACGTGGTGATGGAGTTGGGCAGCCCCGAGGCGATCAAGGGCGTGGTCGAAACGGGGCTGGGTGTATCCATTCTATCGCGCGCCACGGTGGCGAAGGAGCTTAAGCTCGGCGTGCTGGTGGCTGTTCCGCTGGATCCGCCGCTGATCCGCAGTCTGTCAGTGGTCACGCCGAAGGACCGTTTCCGTTCTCGCCTGCTCGCCACCTTCGTCGAGTTCGCGAAGGCGCGGATGAAGGACATGGCCGCGGCGCGATGAAGCGTTTCATCGCGGTCCAGCACAGCTATTCCGAGTTTCTCGGCAGCATCGAGAAGCAACTGGAGAACCGCGGCATCGGTTTCAGCTATTTCCGCCCCTTCACCGGCCAGTCATTGCCGGCGAGCGCACTGCAGTTCGATGCCCTGTGGCTGCTCGGCGGCGCCCACGCGCCGGCGGACCGTGCGCAGGTGCCCTGGCTCGACGAGGAGCTGCGCCTGCTGCGCGCATTCACGGCGGCGCACCGTCCGGTGATCGGCCTGGGTTTCGGTGCCTTGCTGCTGGCACTGGCTGCAGGCGGCGAGCCGCAGCCGGATGACGGCCCCTACGCCTACTGGACAACCGCGCATGCGACGGCCGCCGGTGCTGCCGATCCCGTGGCCCAGGCGATTGACGGCCGCCGGGTGCTGGTGGCCGCCAGCGGCCGGGTCACGCTGCCCGAAGGTATCGCGCCGCTGGCGACGGATGATGACGGACGCTGGATACTGCTGCGCCAGGGTGAGGCCTGCGGACTGCTGTTCCGTCCCGAAATGACTCCGGGCATGATCGAGGACACCATCATGGAGGAGGGGCGCCCGCTGCCGGAGGATATCGGCGAGGTGCTGGCGCGTGCCCGCGAACTGTGGCCGGAATTCCGCGAAACCACGGACCGGGTCATCGCAGCGCTGGTCGCGGAACTGGACCTGATGCAGGAGCGGCGCAAGCCGCCGGTGTTCCGCATCCATGCGGTGTCCCGGGAGCAGTGACCATGGCGGCTGACCGGGAACATGCCTTGCTGGAGATCTACCGGATACTTGATGCGCCGCGGCGGAAACAATTGCTCGAATTCGCGCGGGCGCTGGCCGCGCCTGCCACTGAACCTTGCAGGGAGCCGCGCCCGGCAGAGGAGTCTGTGGTGCTGGCGCTGCGCCGCCTGACGCGCAGTTACCCGATGCCCGACCGGCGGCGTTTGATGGGTCCGGCCTCCGCACTGATGGCGCAGCATGCACTGCAGGGCCGTGCCGCAGCCGAGGTCATCGACGAACTGGAACTGTTGTTCGAGAAGCATTACCGCGATCACCGCGTCAAAGGTTTGACTGCGGTGCGCTGAACCGACATGCCGAGACCCATCACCGCAATCATCGATCTCCCCGCACTGGCGCATAACCTGTCGGTGGCGCGCGCGCACGCGCCGCACGCGAAGGTGTTCGCGGTGATCAAGGCCAATGCCTATGGCCACGGCCTGCTGCGATCGGCGCAGGCGCTGCGCGCGGCGGATGGCT
>JAEYXO010000001.1 GCA_023431245.1 Pseudomonadota bacterium
CCGGGTGACGAGGTGGTGTGCGAAATCGAGGGTATCGGCCGCCTGGTCAATCGGGTGGTTGCCGGTTGAGGCTTGCTGAAGAAGAAAGGCGGATTAACAGGATGGGCAGGATGCACAGGATAAAAAGCCCGGCATGCACGCTTGTAAGGTTTTAATTCCGTGCATCCTGTCCATCCTGTAAATTGTTTTGTGTCACATTAAAAAAACCGGAGGAGACATCATGAAAACCCGTTATCTGTTGTCCGCAGTGCTGCTGGCCTGCGGCGTGGCGCAGGCGCAGGAGACTTTTCCCGGCCGTTCGATCACCATGATCGTGCCTTTCCCGCCGGGCGGTGTGGCTGATACCACGGGCCGGCCGACCGCGGCGGCGCTGGAGAAAGTGCTGAAGCAGCCGGTGGCGGTGACCAACCGTCCGGGCGCCGGCGGCGCGGTGGGCAATGCGGCGGTGGCCAATGCCAAGCCCGATGGCTACACGGTGCTGATGGCACTGTCGAGCATCTCGGTGATTCCCGAGGCCGACAAGCTGTTCAACCGCAAGCCGGCCTATACGCTGGACCAGTTCGCGCCGGTGGCGCTGATTTCCGCCGACCCGGTGATTCTCGTCGTGCATCCCTCGCTGCCGGTGAAAACGGTGAAGGAAGTCATCGCGCTCGCGCGCAAGCAGCCGGGTGAACTGTCGTTCTCGTCCTCCGGCGTCTACGGCGCGCTGCACATGCCGATGGAAATGTTCCTGCACGCGGCGAAGCTGAAGATGCGCCATGTGCCGACCACTGGCGGCGGGCCGGCCATCACCCAGTTGCTGGGCGGCCACGTGACGATGACGGCCGGCGGCCCGGCGGCGATCACCTCGCACGTCAAGGCCGGCAAGCTGCGCCCGATCGTGACCTGGGGCGCCGAGCGCCATCCCAACTACAAGGAGGTGCCGACCTTCAAGGAGCAGGGCATGGACATCGTCTACTACATCTGGGCCGGCATGTTCGTGCCGGTGGCGACTCCGGAACCGGTGGTCAAGGTGCTGCGTGATGCCGTGCGCCAGGCGGTGACCGATCCTGATTTCAAGAGCCAGATGGCGAAGGTCAACTCGCCGGTGAACTACCTTGATGCGCCGGACTTCGCCAAGTACCTGGATGCCGATGCCAAACGCCTCGCCGCCGTGGTCCAGGTGGTCGGCAAGGTCGGCAACTGAGTACGCATGACTGATACACCCGAATCACCGTCACAGGATGCACGCGGCAACGGCGGCACCGGCCTGAAAAGCGATCGTGTTTCCGGCCTGGTGCTGCTGGCGCTGGCCGGATGGATCATATGGCTGAACCGGGAATTTCCGGTGGGCACGCTGGCCGATCCCGGTCCCGGCTATGTGCCGCTGCTGCTTGCGGTCGGGCTCGGCGCGATCGGGCTGCTGGTGGCGTTGTTCGGCGGTGATTCCGAGCCGCTGCGGGACATCCGCTGGACCGAGGCGCGGCGCGCGCTGGTGATACTCGTCGCCTGCGGCGTGCTGACCTTCGCGCTGGAGCGCATCGGCTACCGGCTGTCGGTGTTCGCTTTCCTGGTGTTCTTCCTCGGCGTGATCGAGCGCAAGAAACCACTGCCCATGCTGCTCGTTGCCACCGGCTTCAGCCTCGCCTCGTTCTACGTGGTCGCCGACCTGCTCGGTGTGCCACTGCCGCGCGGTCCCTGGGGATTCTGATGCTGGAAACCTTCAACAGCCTGATGATGGGCTTCGCGGTCGCTTTTGATCCGAAGGTGTTCATGTATGCGGTCGGCGGCTGCATCATCGGCACGCTGGTCGGCATGATGCCGGGGCTGGGACCGCTGGCCGGCATCAGCCTGCTGCTGCCGGCAACCTTCGGTTTGAACCCGATCATCGCCATCGTGCTGCTGTCCGGCGTCTATTACGGCGCGATGTACGGCGGTTCGACAACCTCGATCCTGATGCGCATTCCCGGCGAAGCCGCCTCGGTGATGACCTGTGTCGACGGTTATGCGATGACGCAGAACGGCAGGGCGGGGCCGGCATTGGCGATCGCCGCGATCGGTTCCTTCTTCGCCGGCACCGTCGGTGTCATCGGGTTGATGCTGATGGCGCCGACACTGGCGTCCTTCGCGCTGCGTTTTGGTCCTCCGGAATACACGGCGCTGCTGCTGATGGGCCTGTTCGTGCTGGCCTACATGAGCGGCGGTTCGATGCTGAAGACGCTGGCAATGGCTTTCTTCGGCCTGTTGCTGGGCATGATCGGGATCGACGTGATGAGCGGTTACACCCGCTTCAGCTTCGGCATGGTCGAACTCGGCGACGGTGTCGGCATTGTGCCGGTGGCCGTGGGCCTGTTCGGCATTTCAGAAATCCTGATGACTGCCGGGCAGTCCGAGCCGCCCCGGGTGCAGAAGCCGAAACTGCGCGAGCTGATTCCCTCGCGCGAGGAATTCCGCCTGTCGGCGGGACCGATTGTCCGCGGCAGCCTGCTCGGTTTCGCGATCGGCATCATTCCCGGCTCGGCACACGTGATTTCGTCCTTCGTGTCCTACGGCGTCGAGCGCCGGCTGTCGAAGCACCCGGAGCGTTTCGGCAAGGGGGCGATCGAAGGTGTCGCCGGTCCGGAGTCCGCCAACAATGCCGCGGCAACCGGCGCCTTCGTGCCGATGCTGGCATTGGGCATCCCCACCGGCCCGGTGACGGCGGTGATGATCGCCGCGATCATGGTCCACGGCATCCTGCCGGGGCCGATGCTGATCCAGC
>JAEYXO010000072.1 GCA_023431245.1 Pseudomonadota bacterium
AGGTAACGTAACCGCACAGTTTTCGCGCCGATTTGAAATCAGCTTGCGGGCGCGTAATAAATCCGGCTAAAGAGATCAGCAGTTCTCGGAACCCCGGCGCGCAGGCTTCGGGGTTTTTTTATGGCCAGTGACCACACACATACCGCCTCGGTCGGCATCGTCCATCCGCAGACCGCGCGTTTCACCGATCCGCTGACCCTGCGCGGCGGCTCGGTGCTGCGCGAGTACGAACTGGTCTACGAGACCTATGGCCGGCTGAACGCGGACCGCTCCAATGCGGTGCTGGTCTGCCATGCACTCAACGCCTCCCACCATGTCGCCGGCCGTTACGCCGACGACCCGGACAACACCGGCTGGTGGGACAACATGATCGGCCCGGGCAAGCCGCTGGACACCGACCGCTTCTTCGTGATCGGCGTCAACAACCTCGGCGGCTGCCACGGCTCCACCGGTCCATCGAGCATCAACCCCGACACCGGCCGGCCCTGGGGCGGCGATTTCCCGGTGGTGACGGTGGAGGACTGGGTCGACGCGCAGGCGCGGCTCGCCGACCACCTCGGCATCGACTGCTTCGCCGCGGTGATGGGCGGCAGCCTCGGCGCAATGCAGGCGCTGGCCTGGACCATCCGCTACCCTCGGCGCCTGCGCCACGGCATCGTCATTGCCTGCGCGCCCAACCTGTCGGCACAGAACATCGCCTTCAACGAGGTCGCCCGCCAGGCGATCATCACCGACCCGGACTTCCACGGCGGGGCCTACCAGCTGCAGGGCACCGCGCCGAAGCGCGGGCTGCGCGTCGCGCGCATGGTCGGCCACATTACCTACCTGTCCGACGACGAGATGGCCAGCAAGTTCGGCCGCCAGCTGAAACACGGCAAGCTAGGCTACGGCTTCGACACCGAGTTCCAGATCGAGTCCTACCTCCGCCACCAGGGCAACAAGTTCGCCGACTACTTCGACGCCAACACCTACCTGCGCATCACCAAGGCGCTGGACTATTTCGACCCCGCCTTTGCCTGCGGCGGCGACCTGTCGGCGGCGCTGAAGGATGTTTCCGCGGGGATGCTGGTGGTGTCCTTCACCACCGACTGGCGCTTTTCGCCGGAGCGCTCGCGCGAGATCGTGCGCGCGCTGCTCGACAACCGGGCGCAGGTGACCTACGCCGAAATCGACGCCCCGCACGGCCACGACGCCTTCCTGCTCGAGGATCCGCGTTACCACCGGCTGGTGGCCACCTATTTCAACCGCGTCGCCGCGGAGATCCGGCCATGACCGGCGCCAACGGCAGTCAGCGCCCGGATTTCGCGGCCATCGCGCAATGCATACCCCGCGCGGCGCATGTGCTCGACCTCGGCTGCGGCGACGGCACGCTGCTGAAGTACCTGCAGCAGTCGCGCGGCGTCACCGGCTACGGCGTGGAAATCGACGACGCCAAGGTGCTGGCCTGCGTCAACAACGGCGTCCACGTGATCCAGGGCGACCTTGAGCGCGGCCTCGCCGAATTCGCCGACGGCTCCTTCGATTTCGTCGTGCTGTCGCAGACGCTGCAGGCGATGCGCAACACCGAGCGCATCGTCCGCGAGATGCTGCGCGTCGGCCGCGCCGGCATCGTCACCTTCCCCAATTTCGGCCACTGGAAGAACCGCCTGCAGATCCTGCGCGGACGGATGCCGGTGTCGGACCGGCTGCCCTTCGAGTGGTTCGACACGCCGAACATCCACCTCTGCACGGTGGCCGATTTCGAACGCTTCTGCGCGGAGCGCGGCATCCGCATCGTCAGCCGCACGGTGCTGAGCGGCGGCCGGCCGGTGCACGCGCTGCCCAACCTGCTCGGCGAACTCGCCGTCTATCACTTCTCCGGCTGAGCCGCCGCCAGCGCGATGACCCGGCGCAGCAGCAGCAGTCCGGGAATCGCGATCAGCGCGCAGAGCAGGAAAAATCCCGGCCAGCCGAGCAACTCCGCGAACCAGCCGGTCGGCGCCGACAGCAGCACCCGCGGCACCCCCATCAGGCTCGACAGCAGCGCGTACTGGGTTGCCGTGAAACGGCGGTCGGTCAGCGCCGCCATGAAGCCGACGAAGGCCGCGGTGCCCATGCCGGCCGTCAGGTTCTCGACGGCCACCACGGTGGCCAGCGCGCCGACATGGTGGGGCAGCAGCGCAAGCACCACGAAGCCGAGCGTCGACAGCATCTGCCCGAAACCGAAGAGCCACAGCGCGCGGTGGGTGCCCACGCGCAGTATCCACAACCCGCCCAGCGTGCCGCCGGCGATCGTCGCCCAGAAACCGAACAGCTTGACCACGGTGCCGATCTCGGTCTTGCTGTAGCCGATGTCGAGATAAAAGGGCGTGGTCATCGCCGAGGCCATCGTGTCGCCCAGCTTGTAGAGCAGGATGAAAGCCAGGATCAGCCAGGCGCCCTGGCGCGCGAAATAGTCGCGGAACGGCAGCACCACCGCCTCGCGCAGTGAGCGCGGCCGGCCCTCGGGCAGCGGCGGTTCCGGAGCCAGCAGCGTCACCGCGATGCAGGCGATCATGCACATCGCCATGATGCGGTACATCGTGCCGAAGGACAGCCAGTCGGCGAGGATCAGCCCGCCGCC
>JAEYXO010000217.1 GCA_023431245.1 Pseudomonadota bacterium
GCATCGCGCACCCGGCCAAAAAACTACTTTGTAAACAACAAATTACTGTTTGTGCGCAGTGGCGCTGGCCATCAGCGTATCAGCGTCACCGGAACACCGGTCAGGTGCAGGACCTTGGTTGCCACCGAACCCAGCACCAGCCCCGAGACCGAACCCAGACCCCGGCTGCCCATCATGATCTGGTCGCAACCCTTGGCTTTCGCGTATTCGACAATCACTTCGGCCGGGTCGCCGACACCGATATGGTGGGCATGAGCCACGCCCGCTCCATCCAGCTTTGCGCGGGCCTGCTTCAGCGCCGCGGTGCCCTCGTCGCGATAGTACTCGTTCAGCGATTCCTGGCTGATGAACATCTTGACGTTGACGCCGGCGACCGGCATCTGCACGTTGAGCAGCTGGACTTCGACGGCATCCTTGTACCAGCCTTTTGTCTTCAGCATAAAGTCGACCACGCGGCCGGAGTTCTCGGAACCATCAACCGCCACCAGTATCTTCGGCATTTTCTTCCTCTCAGTCCTGTTTCGGCTTGGATTCCGCCAGGTCCACCGGCGCCGCGGCCGCTGCCGGCTTGCGGCGGGCAACCAGCAACTTGCCGACAACCACCACGAAGGCCGCCCCCAGTATCGGTCCGCCGTACTTGAGCCAGGCCGCGTTGGCCATCATCCAGTCCTTGACCACGATGTCATGCACCAGCATGTCGCCGCCGATCCAGCCGAGCAGCGCAGCGCCTCCGACAATCACGATCGGGAAGCGATCCATCAGCATCAGCACCAGCTTGCTGCCCCAGACGATGATGGGCACGCTGACCACCAGGCCGAACACGACAAGACCGATGCTGTCCTTGGCCGCGCCGGCAATTGCGATGACGTTGTCCAGGCTCATCACCGCATCGGCGACGATGATGGTCTTGATCGCGCCTAGCAGGTTGCTGCTGGCATCGATCTCGTGCCCGCCATCGTCATGAGGGGCCATCAGCTTGAGGCCGATCCAGAACAGCAGGATGCCGCCGACGATCTTCAGGTACGGGATCTGCAGCAGTTGCAGGGCGAAGAAGATGAGCACGACGCGCAACGCGATCGCGCCGAACACGCCCCAGAAGATCGCCTGTTTGCGCTGGTGCAGCGGCAGGCGCCGCGAAGCGAGGGCGATGACCACCGCGTTGTCCCCGCCGAGAACGATGTCGATGGCAATGATCTGGAGTACCGCAACCCAGAATGCCGGTGAGCCGAATTCCATATGATTTGTCCACGCAGTTGGAAAAGATTGACCCTGGGCGTGTATCCCGCCCTTTTATGTCCAAGTCCGTCCGGAACGGATTCCGTGCCGGACCCGGGGCAACGCTGCGGTCCCGGGTCGGACCGCAACGCCTGCCCCGGATTATATACAAACAATCAGAACAGGCCGACCACCTTGCCGTCATCGGTCAGGTCGATGCGCTCCGAGGACGGCACCTTCGGCAGGCCCGGCATGGTCATGATGTCGCCGCAGATCATGACGATGAATTCCGCGCCGGCGGCAAGCCGCACTTCACGGACATTCACGACATGCCCGCTGGGCGCACCGCGCACGCTGGCGTCGGTCGAGAACGACGACTGGGTTTTCGCCACGCATACCGGGTAGTGCCCGTAACCGCCTTCCTGCAGTTCCTTGATGCGGTTGCGCACCTTGGAATCGGCGGTGATGTCCGCCGCACCGTACACCTTGGTGGCGATCTTCTTCATCTTGTCCCACAGCGGGTCGCTGTCTTCGTAGACGAAGGTCGGATTCGACTTCTGCTCGCACATATCGACAACGATCTTCGCCAGATCCGCCGCACCCTTGCCGCCTTCGGCCCAGTGATTGGCAACGACAACCTTGACGCCGAGCTTGGCGAGGCGATCGGTCAGCAGATCCATTTCCGCCTTGGTGTCGGCGGTGAAGCGGTTCACTGAAACCACGCAGGGAATGCCGTAGACGTTCTTGACGTTGTTGACGTGGCGCTCGAGATTGACCAGGCCCTTCTCCAGCGCAGTCAGGTTTTCCTTGTTGAGATCCTCTTTGCCGACGCCGCCGTGGTGTTTCAGTGCGCGCACGGTGGCGACAATGACCGAGGCGGCGGGCTTCAGGCCGGTCTTGCGGCACTTGATGTCGAGGAATTTCTCGGCACCGAGGTCGGCGCCGAATCCGGCTTCGGTCACGACGTAATCGACCAGCTTCAGCGCGGCCTTGGTCGCGATCACCGAGTTGCAGCCATGGGCAATGTTGGCAAAGGGCCCGCCGTGAATGAACGCCGCGTTGTTCTCCAGCGTCTGCACCAGGTTCGGTGCCAGCTGGTCCTTCAGCAGCACCGTCATCGCACCGTGCGCCTTGAGATCGCGCGCGCGCAGCGGCTTGTTGTCGCGGGTGTAGCCGAAGACGATGTTGCCGAGGCGCTCCTTCAGATCCTTCAGCGAGGTGGCGAGGCAGAAAATCGCCATCACTTCGGAGGCGACGACGATGTCGAAGCCGTCCTCGCGCGGATAACCGTTGGCGGTGCCGCCGAGCGAGATGACAACGTCGCGCAGTGCGCGGTCGTTCATGTCCATCACCCGTTTCCAGGTGATGCGGCGCGGGTCGATACCCAGTTCGTTGCCGTGCGAGATGTGGTTGTCAATCATCGCCGCGAGCAGGTTGTTGGCCAGCGCGATCGCGGCGAAGTCGCCTGTGAAGTGCAGGTTGATGTCTTCCATCGGCACCACCTGGGCGTAGCCGCCACCTGCGGCGCCGCCCTTGACGCCGAACACCGGGCCCAGCGAGGGCTCGCGCAGGCAGATCATCGCCTTCTTGCCGATGTGGTTCAGCGCATCGCCAAGGCCGACCGTGGTCGTGGTCTTGCCTTCGCCGGCGGGGGTCGGGCTGATCGCGGTCACCAGAATCAGCTTGCCGTCCTTCTTGTCCTTCAGGCTGTCGAGGTAGTCGAGCGACACCTTGGCCTTGTAGTGGCCGTAAGGCACCAGATGCTCTTCCGGAATGCCCAGTTTCTGCGCAGTCTTGACGATGCGCTCCATTTTTGCCGCTTGGGCAATTTCGATGTCCGACAGTGCCATGATGCTCCTCTCCTGAACGTGAATGATGCAGCGCCCGCCGCGCGGGCACATGGGGTTACCGACTGGTCCTAGACTTTTGCGACTTTCGCCAACACCTGTCCGCCGCCGTAACTGGAGCGCGGCATCAACTCGCCGCCCTTCGTCACCTTGACCGCGCAGTATTTGAACTCCGGAATCTTGCCGTACGGATCCAGCGCGGCATTGGTCAGCAGGTTGGCGGCCGCCTCGTAGAAACAGAATGGGATGAACACCGCGCCGCGCGGCGTACCGTCATCGGGACGCGCATACAGCGAGATGATGCCGCGCCGCGACTCGACCGTGATGACGTCGCCGACCTTGGCGCCGATCGCGTCGAGATCCAGCGGGTGCATCGACACCGTCGGCTCCGGCTCGATCGCGTCGAGCACGCCGGCACGGCGCGTCATCGCCCCGGTATGCCAGTGCTCGAGCTGGCGGCCGGTGATCAGCACGAAGGGGAATTCGCGGTCGGGACGCTCGTTGGCCGGAATGATGTCCGCCGGCACGAATTTCGCGCGCCCCGTCGGGGTCGGGAATTTATCAATAAAAACAACGGGTTGCCCCGGATCACCCTCGTTCTCGCAAGGATAGGTGACCGAACTTTCGGCTTCCAGCCGCTCCCAGGTAATGCCGGCGATCGAGTTCATCGCCTGGCGCATCTCGTTGAACACATCCTTCGGCCCGCCATAGTTCCAGTCGAGACCGAGGCGGCGCGCCAGTTCCTGGATGATCCACAGGTCGGCCCTGGCCTCGCCGGGGGCGTCCACCGCCTTGCGGCCCAGCTGCACCATGCGGTCGGTGTTGGTGACGGTGCCGTCCTTTTCGGGCCAGGCGGTCGCCGGCAGGATCACGTCGGCGTAATAACAGGTCTCGGTCAGGAAAATCTCCTGCACCACCAGCCAGTCGAGTTTCGCCAGTGCCTCGCGCGCGTGGTTGGCGTCGGGATCCGACATCGCCGGGTTCTCGCCCATCACGTACATGCCGCGGATGTCGCCGTCGAGGATTGCATGCACGATCTCGACCACGGTCAGGCCGGGCTTGGGATCGAGCTTGGTGCCCCAGAGTTTTTCAAACCGCGCCAGCGCCTGCGGATTGTCGACGCGCTGGTAGTCCGGAAACACCATCGGGATCAGGCCCGAGTCGGACGCGCCCTGGACGTTGTTCTGCCCCCGCAGCGGGTGCAGGCCCGAACCCGGCTTGCCGATCTGGCCGGTCATCAGGCACAGCGCGATCAGGCAGCGCGCGTTGTCGGTGCCGTGGACGTGCTGGGAAATGCCCATGCCCCAGAGGATCATCGAGCCCTTCGAGGTCGCATACAGGCGCGCGACCTCCCTGATGGTCTGCGCCGGGATGTCGCAAACCGGCGCCATCGCTTCAGGGCTGTAGCCCTCGACATTTTTCCTCAGGTCCTCGTAGCCGATGGTGCGCGCCTTGATGAAGTCCTTGTCGACCAGGCCCTCGTGGACGATGACGTGCATCATCGCGTTGAGCAGCGCGACGTCGGTGTCGGGCTTGAACTGCAGCGAATAGGTGGCGTGGCGCGACAGTTCATTGCGCCGCGGGTCGGCGTAGATCAGCTTGGCGCCGTTTTTCACCGCGTTCTTGATCCAGGTCGCCGCCACCGGGTGGTTCGACAGCGGATTGGCACCGATCAGGAATATCACCTCGGCGCGGGCAACATCGTTGACCTGGTTCGACACCGCGCCGGAACTCACCGCCTCCATCAGCGCGGCGACGCTCGAGGCGTGGCACAGCCGCGTGCAGTGGTCGACGTTGTTGGAGCCGAAACCGGTGCGCACCAGCTTCTGGAACAGGTAGGCCTCTTCGTTGCTGCCTTTGGCGGAGCCGAAGCCGGCCAGCGCCTTGTTGCCGTGCTGGTCGCGAATCGCCTTCAGCTTGCCTGCCGCCAGGTCCAGCGCCTCCTCCCACGAAGCCTCGCGGAAATATTCCAGCGGGTTGGCCGGATCCATCGCGAAATCGGCGTGCTTGGGCACGCCCGGCTTGCGGATCAGCGGCTTGGACAGGCGCTGCGGATGGTGGGCGTAATCGAAACCGTAACGGCCCTTGACGCACAGCCGGCCGTGGTTCGACGGGCCGTCGCGGCCGTCGACGTAGAGGATCCTGTTGTCCTTGATGTTGTAGGTCAGCTGGCAACCGACGCCACAGTACGGGCACACCGAGTGCACCTGCTTGTCGGGCTTGGCCAGGCCGGCTTCGCGCGCCGGCATCAGCGCGCCGGTCGGGCAGGCCTGCACGCATTCGCCGCAGGCGACGCAGGTCGACTCGCCCATCGGATCATCGAGATCGAACACGATCTTCGAGTGTTCGCCGCGGAAGGCGTAGCCGATGACATCGTTGACCTGCTCCTCGCGGCAGGCGCGCACACAGCGCGTGCACTGGATGCAGGAGTCGAGGTTGACGGCGATGCCGTAATGCGACAGGTCGGGCTGCGGCTGGTGGCGTTTCGCGAAGCGCGGTTTGCCGACCTTGAGTTTGCCCGCCCAGTGATCGAGCTCGGAGTCGAGGGTGTGACGCCGCTCGGGCATGTCGGAGAGCAGCAGTTCCATCACCATTTTCTGCGAGGCGACCGCGCGCGGGCTGTCGGTGGTCACTTCCATGCCCGGCGACGGATTGCGGCAGCAGGAGGCGGCGAGTACGCGCTCGCCCTTGACCTCGACCACGCAGGCGCGGCAGTTGCCGTCGGGCCGCAGGCCCTCCTTGTAGCAGAGGTGGGGAATCTCGACGCCGTGGCGCTGGGCAGCCTGGATGATCGTTTCACCCGCTTCGGCGACGACATTGTTGCCGTTCAGTTTGAACTCGACCGGCATCGCGGCCAGTTCGTCCTTGCTCATTGCTGTCATCGCTGTACCTCCGGTGCGTTGCGGCCGGCCGCCCGCACTACTCGACTTCCTTGGGGAAATATTTCATGACCGTGCGAATCGGGTTCGGCGCCGCCTGGCCGAGGCGGCAGATCGACGCATCGGCCATCGCGCCCGACAGTTCCTCGAGCAGGCCGCGATCCCACTGTTTTGCGTCCATCAACTGCTGCGCCTTGGCGGTACCGACACGGCAGGGTGTGCACTGACCGCAGGATTCCTCGGCAAAAAACTTCATCACGTTGCTCGCCGCGGCACGCGCGCTGTCACGGTCCGAGAAAATGATCACCGCCGCCGAGCCGATGAAGCAGCCGTAGGGGTGCAGCGTGTCGAAATCCAGCGGAATGTCGCCCATCGACGCCGGCAGGATGCCGCCCGAGGCGCCGCCCGGCAGATAACCGTAGAACTGGTGACCCGGCAGCATGCCGCCGCAGTATTCCTCGATCAGTTCCTTCACCGTGATGCCCGCCGGCGCAAGGTGCACGCCCGGCTTTTTCACGCGCCCTGACACCGAAAACGAGCGCAGCCCCTTGCGGCCGTTGCGGCCGTGCCCGGCAAACCAGTCGGCGCCTTTCTGGACGATGTCGCGCACCCAGTACAGCGTCTCCATGTTGTGCTCGAGCGTCGGGTGTCCGAACAGGCCGACCTGGGCCACGTACGGCGGGCGCAGCCGCGGCATGCCGCGTTTGCCCTCGATCGATTCGATCATCGCCGACTCCTCGCCGCAGATGTAGGCGCCTGCGCCGCGGCGCAGGAAGATCGGCGGCAGCGGGCAGGGGGGATCAGCCAGCAGCGCCTTGATCTCCTTCTCGAGAA
>JAEYXO010000267.1 GCA_023431245.1 Pseudomonadota bacterium
CCGAGGTCGGCGATCCAGTCGATGCGCATGCCGAGGAAAGTGCCGTCCTTGTCGAGCGCGAGTTCGCCGTCGATGTAATTGGCGCGGCCGTGGGAGTCGGAGAGAAAGCCCTCGCTGCGCGAGGACACCCATTTCACCGGACGGCCCAGTGTTTTGGCGCCGAGCATCAGCGCGACGTATTCGGGGTAGGCGATGCTGCGCTGGCCGAAGCCGCCGCCGACATCGCGGGCGACGACCTCGATCTTCTCGTCGGCCACGCCGGTGTAGGCGGCGAGCTGCATGCGCATCATGTTGATGCCCTGCACCGGCGAATGCACGGTGAACCTGCCGCTGGCGGCGTCGAAGGCCACTGCACAGGCGCGCGGCTCCATCGGATTCGGCGCGACGCGGGTGACGTCGAGCCGCAGTTTCGTGACATGCGCCGCCTTTGCGAAGGCGGCTGCGACGGCGGCGGCATCCCCCGCCTCCTGTTCGAAGCAGAGGTTGCCGGGCACGTTGTCATGCAGCTGCGGTGCACCGGGCTCCAGCGTGGCCCGCGGCGACACCACCGCCGGCAGGTCCTCGTAGTCGACTTCGATCAGTTCGGTGGCGTCCTGCGCCTGCAGCGCGGTTTCGGCGATCACCAGGGCCACCAGGTCGCCGACGAATCGCACGCGGCCGTGCGCCAGAACCGGGCGCTCGGGAATGCTGGCCTTCTTGCCATCCTTGCCGGCGAAGGTCAGGAAACTCAGCGGCTTGACGTACCCGGCCTTGACTGCGTCCTCACCGGTCAGCACGGCCAATACGCCCTTCGCCTTGCGTGCGGCATCCGTGTTCACCGACAGGATCTTCGCGTGGGCACGGTCGGAGCGCAGGAAGGCGGCATGGGCCTGGTTCGGCAGGCTCCAGTCCGCGGCATAACGCCCCTCGCCCTTGATCAGGCGCAGGTCCTCGAGGCGGGAAAGCTTCGCGCCGCCGACTTCAAACAGATGTGAATGATGTGTGTCCATGACTGTCCCGGGCACCGCATGCTGGACGCCAGCAGCGGCGCACTCGCTCCTCGTTTGGAATAGCAGCTAGGATAACGCAAATGCGCGAAAAAAATGAACTGTTCCGGCCGCCCCTGCTGTTGCAGCCCCGCGCATGCTCGCGCACAATGCAGCGAAGGCAGTCCATATCGTACACAGCACGCCTAAGCTCCCGCCCCGCATGAAAAAAGACACCCTGCTGACCCAGCTCGGCCGCGATCCCGCGCAATCCCGCGGCACCGTCAACACGCCGGTGTACCGCACCTCGACCGTGGTTTTCCCGGACCTCGGGAGTTTCGAATCCCGCGACCCGGACGATTACAAGAGCATGCGTTACGGCGTGCACGGCACACCGACGGCCTGGGCGCTCGAAGATGCGGTGGCGAAGATGGAGGGCGGTTACCAGGCAGTGGCCCTGCCTTCGGGGCTGGCGGCGATCACCGTCGCGCTGGCGGCCTTCTGCAAAAGCGGCGACCACCTGCTGGTAACCGACAGCGCCTACGCGCCGACGCGGATGTTCTGCGAGCGCCAGCTGCGGCCGAACGGCGTGGAGGTCGAGTACTACGACCCGCTGATCGGCGCCGACATCGCGGCCCTGCTGCGGCCGAACACCAAGGCCGTGTTCTGCGAGCCGCCAGGTTCGCTGACCTTCGAGATGCAGGACATCCCGGCGATTGCCGCCGCGGCCCATGCCCGCGGCATTCCGGTGCTGTCGGACAACACCTGGGGCACGCCCTACTTCTTCCGCTCCTTCGAGCGCGGTGTCGATGTGTCGATACATGCCGCGACCAAGTACATCGTCGGCCATTCCGACGTGCTGATGGGCATCGTCGTCACCAACGAGCGGTGCTGGCTGCCGCTGCGCCGCACGGTCGCGGACTACGGCTTCTGCGTCAGCCCCGACGACTGCTACCTCGCGCTGCGCGGCCTGCGCACCATCGGCGTGCGCATGAAACAGCAGATGGCCAATGCCCTGGAGGTGGCGCGCTGGCTGCAGGCGCGGCCGGAAGTGCAGCGCGTGCTCTACCCCGCGCTGGAAGACGATCCCGGCCACGCCATCTGGAAACGCGATTTCGACGGCGCCGCATCGCTGTTCGGCGTGGTGCTGCACACGGTGCCGCGGGCGAAAGTGGCGGCCTTCGTCAATGCGCTGCAACTCTTCGGCATCGGTTCGAGCTGGGGCGGCTATGAAAGCCTGGTCACCGCGCCGCAGCCGGAGAAGGTGCGCAGCGCGACGCGGTGGAATCCCGCCGATCCGGTGATACGCCTGCACATCGGGCTCGAGGATCCGGCGGACCTGATGGCCGATCTGGCGCAGGCCCTGACCCGGCTGCGCTGAGCCGGCGCAGCGCAGCTCACCCACCGCGGCGGCGATGCGCCGCCCGCCTTCGATGACGCTGTCGATGTCGCAGGCGATCGAGATCCGCAGGTGCGGGCTCAGGCCATAGGCCTCGCCCTGCACCACCGCCACGCCGGCATGCTCGAGCAGGTAGATCACGACATCCTGCTCGTTCTCCAGCAACACGCCCTGCGGCGTGCGCCGGCCCAGCAGGCCCTCGATACGCGGAAAAAGGTAGAAGGCCCCCTGCGGCCGGTCGCAGCTGATGCCCGGGATCCGGCCGAGCATGTCGAGCATGCGGTCGCGGCGCTGCTGGTAGGCGCCGGCGCGATCGGCGAGAAATTCCTGCGGCCCTTCTAGCGCCGCGACCGCCGCCCACTGGCTCAGTGCATTGACGCCGGCCGTGCTCTGCGACTGCATCTTGATCATGCCGCTGATCAGCTCGCGCGGCCCGGCGGCAAATCCGAGCCGGAATCCGGTCATCGCGTAGGCCTTGGATACACCGTTGACGGTCAGCGTGCGTTCCGCCAGGTCCGGCGCCACCTGGGCCATGGTGCAGAACTCGACGCCGTCAAAGCGCAGGTGCTCGTAGATGTCATCAGACAGCACCCAGACCTGCGGATGGCGGCGCAGCACTTCGGCCAGCGCCAGCAACTCGCCGCGGCTGTACACGGCGCCGCTGGGATTGCCGGGCGAATTGAGCAGCAGCCAGCGCGTGTGCGGCGTGATCGCCGCCTCCAGCTGCGCCGGGGTGATCTTGAATCCGCTGTCCATGCCGCAGTCGACGACGACCGGCGTGCCGTCGGCGACCAGCGTCATGTCGAGGTAGGAAATCCAGTACGGCGCCGGAATGATCACTTCGTCGCCGGCGGCGAGCGTGGCCTGGAAGGCGTTGAACAGGATCTGCTTGCTGCCGGTGCCGACCATGATCTGGTCGACGGCGTAGTCCAGGCCGTTGTCGCGGATGAACTTGCGGCGCACCGCCTCGCGCAGCCGCGGAATGCCGGCTATCGGCGGATAACGGGTCTCGTTGCGCGCCAGCGCCTCGACGACCGCCGCCTTGACGTGGGCCGGCGTCTCGAAATCGGGTTCCCCTATGGTGAACCCGATGATGTCACGGCCTGCGGCACGCAGATCGCGCACCCGCTGCGCGGCGAGCGTGCTCGGCGACATCCGGATGCGGGACAGGCGGGGCGAATAACGGACCGTTGCCATGATGCGCGGGCGTTCCTGTGAACAGTACGGGCCTGCATCTTAGCGGCGCGGCCCGGCGCGCGGCAATGGCGGAAGACACAAAAAAGGCGCCCGCAGGCGCCTGTGCCGCGGGAACGGCGGGCTACTTCGACTGCGCCTTGGCGCGTTCCTTCAGCCAGATATAAGCGGCAAACCCGCCGATCATCGCCACGAACAGCAGCGCGAACAGGATCAGCGCGGTGGGGTCGGCATCAACCGGCGGCGCGGCCACCGGCGGCGCATCGTCGGCGAACGCAGGCAGCGCCATCAGCAGGGAAAACGTCCCGGCAAAAAGTTTGTGCATTACAGGCTCCTCATCGGCAGTGGGTGGATGTTCTGCCGGCAATGTTGCGGAGCGGAGCTTGCTGCAGCCTTACGCTGTCTTGCGGGAAACTTACG
>JAEYXO010000278.1 GCA_023431245.1 Pseudomonadota bacterium
CCAGGCTTGCGCCGCGGGCGAGCAGGTCGGTGAAGCCGGTGGCGCCGGCGGGCAGGTCCTGGCCCAGCACGACCACGGTCTGCAGCAGCGGCAGCGCCGGATCGGGCAGCGCGCGGTCCACCGCGGGGCAGATGCCGCGCAGCATCGCGATGAAGTCGATTTTCAGGAAGCGGTCGGTGATGAACAGCAGCTTCACGTCGGCCTGCTTCAGGCAGTAGGCCATTTCATCGGCCTTGAAGCGGGTATTGACCGGCACCGTAACCGCGCCGATGGTTGCAGCGGCATAGAAAAAAATCACCCACTCGAGCGAATTGCCCATGCACACCGCGACATGGTCGCCGCGTCCGATGCCCAGCGCGCGCAGGCCGCGGGCCACCTCGCGCACGTTGTCGCGCAGCTCGGCCCAGGTCAGGCGCCTGCCGGCGATGACCAGTGCCTCATCCTGCGCGTGTGCCGCCGAGGTCGCGGCGAGGACTTCGGCGAGGGTCTGTTTTTTCCAGCTGTTCATCGGCACGGCGGGTCCTTCCCTTATTTGCCCCTGAACCTTGGTTTTCTTTTTTCCCTGAAGGCGGTGACGCCTTCGACATGGTCTTCCGTCATGCGCGCACCGCAGATCGCCAGCACCTCCATTTCCAGGAGCTGCTCCAGCGTCGGCACGTACATGTACTGGAACATGCGCTTCGCCAGCGTCAGTGCATAGGTCGCGGAGCCGGCGATTTCGCGCGCCAGTTCCAGTGCTGCTGCCTCCAGCTGGTCATCGGGAACCACCTTGCTGACGAGGCCCATGTCCTTTGCCTCGGCTGCCGGCAGCTTGCGCGCGCTGTAGACGATTTCCTTGGCGCGGGCGAGCCCGAGGTGCTGGGTCAGGAAATAGATCGCGCCGCCGTCGGGCGGGATGCCGACGTTCTTGAAGGCCATCAGCAGGTAGGCGGTGTCGCTGGCGACGATCAGGTCGCAGGCGAGCGCCATGCTGGCGCCGATGCCGGCGGCGGGGCCGCGCACCGCGGCGATCACCGGCTTCTCGAGGTGGTGCAGCGCGAGGATCATCTGCTGGTGGCCCTTCGAGCGCTTGCGCCCGCTCACCACGTCGTAGCCGCCCATCGAGCCGACATCGCCGCCGGCACAGAAGGCGCGGCCGGCGCCGGTCAGCAGCACGACGCGCACAGCGTCGTCCTCGTTGAGCCTGCGGAAGGTATCGGCCAGCTCGTGGTACATCTCGCCGGACAGCGCATTGAGCTTGTCGGCGCGGTCGAGCAGGACGGTGGCGATGCCTTCGTCCAGGGTGACTTTGATGTTCATGCCTGCCCCGGACTCAGAACGACGTGATGCCAGCGCGTTCGAGCACCTTTTTCCACTTGGCGACCTCGTCGCGCAGGTGGGCGACGAATTCGGGCGTGCTGCTGCCGACCGGGTCGGAGCCGTCGCGTTTCAGCTGCTCGGCGAGTTCCGGCGACTTGACGATGCGCACCGCGGTATCGCCGATCTTTGCGATCACGTCCTTCGGCGTGCGTGCCGGCGCGGTGATGCCGTTCCAGGCCACGGCCTGGAAGCCTTTCAGTCCCTGCTCGTCGAGGGTGGCCACTTCGGGCAGCGCGGCGGTGCGGCCTATGCTGGTGACGCCGAGCACGCGCAGTCGGCCCGACTTGATGAAAGGCATCACCGAGGTGAGCCCGTTGAAGGCCCTGTCGACATGGCCGCCGACGAGATCGACCAGCGCCGGCGCATTACCCTTGTACGGCACGTGCATCAATTTGACGCCGGCCATCGCGTTGAGCAGTTCGCCGGAGAGGTGGGGTACGCCGCCGTTGCCGGAGGAGGCGAAGTTCATCTTGCCCGGCCGTGCCTTGGCCAGCGCGACCAGTTCGCGGACGTTTTTTGCCGGCACGCCGGGATGCACGACCAGGCCCATCGGCGTGGTGTTGATCAGCGTGATCGGCTCGAAGTCCCTGGCCGGATCGTAGGGCAGTTTTTTCATCACGCTGGGCACGACGGTGAAGGGCGCGGGAGTGATCAGCAGTGTGTGTCCGTCGGGTGCCGCCTTGGCGACGATCTCGGTGCCGATCGTGGTATTGCCGCCCGGACGGTTGTCGACGATGACCTGCTGTCCCCAGGCTTCGGCGAGACGCGGCGCAAGCACGCGGGCAATCACGTCGGTGCTGCCGCCGGCGGCAAAGGGCACGATCAGGCGTACCGTCTTGCTCGGGTACTGCTGGGCGGCCGACAGTCCGGGGAACAATAAAAATATGAATAAAAACAAATACTTACGATTATACACGGGCTTCCTCCTGGTGTTGCGCCAGCCTGGAACTCAGGCCGGTTCCTGGTAAATGCGCTGCAGCCGGGCCATCGCAGTGCGAACCTCGGCTTCGATGCGGTCGACTATGGCCGCCAGCGGTTCGATTCTATCGGCGAAGGCCACGCTCTGGCCGCAGGAGAGCATGGCTTTTTCGAATTCACCGGTTTCATAGGCCTTGCGGCCTACGGTGCCCATGATGTGCGGCAGGATCGCGGCGGTGTCGACCGGCTCCGTTTTCTCGAGTTGCTGGATCATCGCGACATGCGCGGTTTTCAGCGCGCGCTGGTGGTTGCGCATCGACTGCAGCAGCATCGTCGTGTCGGTTTCACCGGCGGCGACCAGGCGTTCCTTGTAGGCGCGGTGCGCCCGGATTTCCTCGGACACCAGGAAACGCGTGCCCATCGCCACGCCTTCGGCGCCCAGCGCCAGTGCGGCCACCAGCTGTTCGCCGGTGCCGATGCCTCCGGCGGCGATCACCGGAATCTTCACCGCGCGCGCCGCCGCGACCGCCGCGACCATCGTGCCCACCGGCTCGGCGCCGGGGTGGCCGCCGGCCTCGAAGCCGATCACGGTCACTGCATCGGCGCCCAGGGACTCCGCCTTCTTCACATAACGCAGCTGGCCCGGCACCTTGTGCAGCACCGTGATGCCGGCATCCTTCAGGCGGCGGATGTAGGCCTCGGGGTTGTTGCCTGCGGTCTCGACGAACTTCACGCCTTCGTCGATCACGGCATCGATCAGCGGGTTGACGCGGTCCGTGCCGTCGCGGCTGACGCGGATCATGATGTTGACGCCGAAGGGATTGCCCGCCGACAGTTCGCGGCAGCGGCGGATGCCCGCGCGCAGCGCCGGGACGTCGGGGAAACTCGCCGCAGTCATGAAACCGATCAGCCCCGCACGCGCGACCGCGGCGACATAAACCGGGTCGGCCAGCCACATCAATCCGCTGGCGATGACGGGCAGGCGGATGCCGTAGAGCTCGGTGATGCGGGTTTTGAAGGGGATATTCGTCAAGGCAAGAGCCAATCAATTAACAGGATGGACAGGATTTACAGGATAAAAAGCGGCCTTTACTGGAAATCCGCGACATCGATAAACGGGGTTTCATCCTGTAAATCCTGTAAGTTGTCTTTCAGTCTTTCAGCACAATCAACGCATCCGCGGCGACCACGCCATCGGCGTTGACGAACAGCGGGTTGATGTCGATCTCGGCGATGCGGTCGGCATGGTCGGCGACCAGCAGCGACAGCCGCGACAGGGCGTCGGCGAGGGCGTCGATATTGCAGGGCGGCTTGCCGCGGTAACCCTGCAGCAGTTTCACGCCGCGGATGTCGTGGATCATCGCTTTGGCCGTCTCCACGTCGAAGGGCGCGTAGCGGTGGGTGACGTCGTGCATGATCTCGGTGAACACGCCGCCGAGGCCGAAGGCGATCAGCGGGCCGAAATGCGGATCGTTGACGGCGCCGACGATGACTTCCTCGCCGGCCGCCATCTGCTGCACCAGGATGCCGTCGATGCGGGCAT
>JAEYXO010000284.1 GCA_023431245.1 Pseudomonadota bacterium
GCATCCCCGAGTTCATCCTCGAAGCCTTCCGCATCGCCAACAGCGGGCGCCGCGGGCCGGTGGTGGTCAACATCCCGCGCGACATTTTCAACCACGACATCGAGGTCGACCTGCCGCAAAGCCTGCCCGAGATCCGGCCGCCGGCCGCCGACCCCGCGGTGCTGGCCGAGATCCAGAAGCTGATCCTTGCCGCGAAAAAGCCGGTGATCCATGCCGGCGCCGGCATCAAGTGGTCGCGCGCGAGCGCGAAGCTGGCGATGCTGGCCGAGAAGCTGCAGATCCCGGTGACCAGTTCAGCAGGGCACGCCGACATCCTGCCGGTGGACTTCAAGTTCCACGCCGCCGGCGTCGGCCCGCGCGGCAACCCGGTGGCGAGCCAGCTGACGCGCGAGTCCGACCTGATCATCGCGCTCGGCACGCGCCTCGGCTTCAACACCACTTTCTACAAGCACACCGACATTTCGCCGACCGCGAAAATCATCCAGGTCGACATCGATCCGCTGGCGCTGGGGCGTTATTTCCCGGTGGCACTGGCGGCCGCCGCCGATGCCGGCGCGGTGATCGACGGCCTGCTGGCGCTGATGGCGCCGGTCGCGGCCGGTGCGGCGCCGTGGCAGGCGCGCAACGAGCAGTATTTCAAGGCGCGCGCGGCGCTGTGGGCCGAACGCGAAGCCTCGGGCGCGCGCGACGGCACACCGATGCATCCCGACGTGATCTATGCCGAGGTGAGGAAGGCCGCGCCGCGCAACGCGATTTTTTCGCTCGACGCCGGCACTACAGGATTTCAGGCCACCGACCAGCTGCCCTGCTACGAGGCGCCGGCGCTGCTGACGCCGCTCGACTGCGGCATGGTCGGTTTTTCCTACTCCGCGGCGCTGGGCGCCCAGGTCGCCGCACCCCATCGCCGCGCGATTTCGCTGATGGGCGACGGCGGCTTCGGCATGACCATGGGCGAGATGACCACCGCGGTGGCGAGCAACATCCCGGCCATCGGCATCGTGATGGACAACGGCACCTGGGGCTCTGAAATCGCCTATCAGCGCGATTTCTACAACGAGCGCTACATCGGCGCCCATGTCCACAGCCCGCGTTTCGACGAAGTCATGAAACTGACCGGCGGCAACGGTTACCACCCGACGGCGCCCGGCGAGACCGCGGATGCGCTGCGCGATGCGCTGAAGGCGGGCAAGCCCGCGATCATCCACGTCAAGGTTGATCCCGAGGCGACGATCAGCTTCCGCAAGGATGCGCTGAAGAAACGCCAGCCCGGATCCTGATGGACCGGGCCGGCCTGTGCCGGACGCAGCGGACGCTTCGCGCCGCTGCTCCGGCGCTCTCCGAACCCTGATAGGCTGTTGCCGATGAACCTTTCGATCACACCGCTGCAGCTGATGGATTATCTCGGCGTCGCCGTGTTTGCCGTCAGCGGCGTGCTCGCGGCCGGGCGCAAGCACCTCGACTGGTTCGGCGTGCTGGTGATTGCGACGGTGACCGCGATCGGTGGCGGCACGCTGCGTGACCTGCTGATGGACCGCAATCCGGTGTTCTGGATGGCCGACACCGGTTATCTGTGGACCATCCTCGCGGCGACGCTGCTGACATTGCTGCTGGTGCGCTTCCGCGATATTCCGCTGCGCGCGCTGCTGGCGGCGGACGCGCTGGGTCTGGCGCTGTTCGCGATCAGCGGCGCGCGCATCGCCGAAGCCGCCGGCTCCGGCGGCATCATCGCGGTGATCCTCGGCACCATGACCGGCGTTGCCGGCGGTGTGTTCCGCGACATCCTGCTGGCCGAGATCCCGCTGCTGCTGCGCAACCGCGAGATCTACGCGACGGCAGCGATTGCCGGCATCGTGCTGTACCTGCTGCTGCAGGCCGGAGGTTTCGAGCGCGCGACGGCGGCTTATGCCGGCATGGCGGCAATTGTGGTGATCCGCTTTGCGACGATTTTCTTCAACCTGCGGATGCCCGCGCTGAAACTGGGCGATTCCGAAAAAGGGAATTAGGCGGCGGAGCGGGTTGTCCGCTCCGCGCCGAGCTTAATGCAGGTGGCGGTTGCGCGGATGCAGCGGGATGACGGTCGAGCTGCCGGTCGTGGCCGGGCCGCTGCCCGCTGTTTTCTGCGGCGTGTGGGCATCGAACATCTTCGTCACCAGCGACGTGACCTCCTCCACTTCCTGCTTGCCGAGGTGGCGCGACAGCATGTGGTTGAGGTCTTCGACCACGCACTGGCGGCGGAACTCGTGGATAGCCTCCGGCGTCGGGCCGACGAAGAACTGGTGGAATTCGTCCTCGCCGCTGTCCTGGTAGTAGGTGATTTCGACTTCCGAGGCGTACTCGGTCAGCGGCCCGAGATTGTTGCAGGCTTCGGTCAGCTTGTTGTGGAAGCTGCGGCCGACATCGCCGGTCCAGCAGATGCTGACGACGCGCTCGCCGGCGTCGTAGACGATGCCCGGTTCATCACGTTCCAGGCTCTTGGCATCGGCGAGGTGGTCGGCATCCACGTAATCGAGCCAGGGACGCAGCGCGAGTTCAACCTGCGCCAGGCGCACGCCTTTGCACAGGAAAACGCTGCCGTGGACATGTACTTCGGTCTTCATTGTTGCCGACT
>JAEYXO010000313.1 GCA_023431245.1 Pseudomonadota bacterium
ACATCGCCGGCGACACCACGGAGGCCGGCGCGGGAACCACCTTCGGCGCCATCGAGCGCGCGGTGCGCGCGGCGCTGCGGCCGCTGTTCGCCCGCTGGCTGGATGCGCCGGCATTGCCGGCGGAGGAATTCATTCCGGACGACCTCATTTTCGGCGGGCGCGAGATCGAACGCGCGCTCGACGGCGCATCGGCCATCCGGCGCCGGCCGGGACCCGGCGGCAGCGCACCCATCGTCAGCGCAACCCAGCCGGTATGGATCGGCGAAACGGTGGCCGGCGTCGCCATAGTCGAGGAAAGCACTGCGGCGACGGTGTCCTTCCGCCACCGCGCGATCGAAGGGCTGATTGCGGTCACCCTGATCGCCTTCGGCGCCGCGGCGCTGGTATTGCTGCTGTTCGCCTCCAGGCTGTCGGTGCGGCTGCGCCGACTGCGCGACGAAGCCGAACAGGCGATCGATTCGCGCGGAAAGGTGCGCGCGCTGGTGTCCGCCAGCAGTGCGCGTGACGAGATCGGCGACCTGTCGCGCAGCTTTTCACTGGCACTGAACCGGCTGGCCGGCACCAATGCCTATCTCGAGAACCTCGCGCGGCGGCTGGCCCACGAACTGCGCACGCCGATCGCGGTGCTGCGCTCCTCGCTCGACAACCTGAGGCTGAAGGGATTGCCGGCGGACAGCGCCGTGTACCTGGACCGCGCCGAGGACGGGCTGCGCCGGCTCGACACCGTGCTGACGCGGATGGCGGAGGCGACACGGCTTGAGCAGACCGTGCGCGACAGCGAACGGGAACGTTACGACGCCGCCGCGGTGCTGGCGGGCTGCGTCGCCGGCTACGCCGCGGCCTATCCGGAGTGCCGGTTCGAACTGCAGCGGCCGGTGGGCCCGGTGATGCTGAACGGCGCGCCGCAGCTGTTCGCGCAGATGCTCGACAAGCTCGCCGCCAACGCCGCGGACTTCGCCGAGCCGGGCACGCCGGTGCGCATGTCCCTCGAACTGCAAGGCAGCACTGCGGTGCTCACCGTCGCCAACCGCGGACCGCGGTTGCCGGCAGGACTGCAGCTGTTTGAATCCATGCAGTCGGCGCGCGAAAAAAGCGCCGCTGAAAAACAGGCCTCCGGCATCCACCTCGGGCTCGGTCTGTACATCGTGCGCCTGGTGGCGGAATTCCACCGCGGACGCGCGACTGCCGCCGACCTGCCCGACGGCAGCGGCGTGCAATTCACGGTCGAACTGCCGACGCTGGTTGTCGACTGAGCGCCGGTCGCCCAGCGCCGGAACGTCTCAGCCCGGCGGCCAGTGCAGCGGCCGGCCGGCCAGCAGGTGCAGATGAAGGTGGAACACCGTCTGCCCGGCGCCGGCGCCGTTGTTGACCACCAGCCGGAAGGCATTCTCCACGCCCAGTTGCCGCGCCACCTTGCCGGCCGCCAGCATCAGGTGCCCCAGCAGGGACTGGTCGCCGTCCACGGCATCGGCCAGCCGGGGGATCTCCTGTTTCGGAATCAGCAGCACATGGACCGGTGCCTGGGGATTGATGTCGCGGAAGGCGAGGCAGTGCTCATCCTCGTAGAGGATATCGGCCGGAATTTCACGGGCAATGATCTTGCTGAACAGGGTGCTCATGGTCTTTTCAATAAGTTATTTAAAAACAAAGGGTTATATAAATCGCTAGATTGCCTATCGTAACTATTTGATTACAAATGACTTTATTTCGTTATTCGCCTGCTTCGTCCATCAAAGTCAGTGATCACAAACATTAATTGATGCAATGCAATAAATATTTTGGCCAAAGCCTTGACATGCCTCTACCCGCCCTTATAATTTGAATTGTGCGGTGCAATATAACTGCACCAAAAACTTTGACTGCCCCAACTTGACCACGGTTAACACACTGTTTTAAAAGGAGATTCAAAATGTATCAGACTCCGGAACAACTGATTGCAATGAACAAAGCCAACCTCGAAGCCGCGATGAAATTCGCCGGCGTGGCGATTGAAGGCGCCGAGCGCATGATCGAACTGCAACTGAAAGCGACCAAGGCCGCGTTCAGCGACAGCTTCGAAGGCGCCAAAGCCCTGGCCGCCGTCAAGGATTTCCAGCAACTGGCCGCGCTGAAGGACACCATGGCGCAACCGACGCTGGAAAAGGCCACCGCCTACGCCAAGAGCATGTACGACTGCGCGACCGAAACGCAAGCCGAATTCGGCAAGCTGGTTGAAGCGCAGGTCGCCGAGTTCAACAAGGAAATCGTCTCCGGCCTCGACAAGCTGGTGAAGACTGCCCCGGCGGGCTCTGAAGTCGGCATCGCCGCGATCAAGTCGGGCATCGCCGCCGTCAACTCGGCCTACGACAACCTGTCGAAAGTCGCCAAGCAGTTCGCCCAGGCCACCCAGTCGAACCTGGAAGCCGCCGCGTCGCAGGCGACCGCCTCGGTGAAAAAGGCCACGAAGAAAGCCGCCTAAGCCGCTTTCCACGCAGGCCGCAGCAACAAAAAGCCCCCGGATTTTCCGGGGGTTTTTTCATTGGCTGTTCCGGAATACCGGATCAGCACCAGGGTTCATGCTCCGCGCCCTGCACCGGACTTACACCGGCGTCCACGGAAAACCCAGCCGGGTCACGCCGGACTGCAGCATCGCAATCGCGTCCTTCACCCGAGCGGCGCTGCCGCGCACGCCGAGCTCGATATAACGCTCCGGCGTCACCCGCGGCAGGCTGAACACCTTCAGCGCCGGATAGGCACGCTGGCATTCATTCATCAGTTCGATCAACTGGCTCTCGCCGGCCTCGCGCACGATGATCGCCGCCTCGGCCGCACGTTCGGCGCTGATGCCGGCATAACGGTGGTCCAGCACCCAGGCCATCATCGGCCAGGCCATCTCCGGAAAACCCGGGAAGAAGTGATGATCGCCGACGCTGAACCCGGGAATGCGGTTGTACGGATTGGGAATGATCGCCGCACCCTCCGGAAATTCCCCCATCATCAGGCGCTGCGGCGTCACCCCCTTGGGATCGTCAACGAAACGCGCGCGGATCTCGGCCTCGGCTTCAGGGTGCAGTTTCAGGGCAACATCCGCGGCACGCGCGGCGCACTGCCGGGTGTGATCGTCGGGGGTCGCGCCGATGCCGCCGAAGCTGAAAACGGTGTCGCTGCCGGCGAGGGTGCGCCGCAGCGTCGCCGTGATCAGGTCCGGATCGTCGCCCAGGTACTGCGCCCACGACAGCTCGAGGCCGCGCTCGCCGAGCGTGGCAATGACTTTGGCAAGATGCTTGTCCTGGCGTTTGCCCGACAGGATCTCATCGCCGATGATGATGGCGCCGAATTTCATGGTGATGGCAATCAGGTGGCTGCACCGGCGGCTGCCGGCGCGGGTGGCTAGCTGTGGATGTAGCTCTCCAGCTGCTGGATGGTCTGCTGTTGCTGTTCGATCACGGCCTTGACCAGGTCTCCCACCGACAGCACGCCGATGACCCGGCCGCCTTCAAGCACCGGCAGGTGGCGGATGCGCTTGCTGCTCATCAGTGCCATGCACTCGTCAACCGTCTGCGCCGGACCGACGCAGACCACCTTGTCCGACATGATGTCGCTGACCGCGAGATCGTGTGAAGACTTGCCGAGCAGGATGACCTTGCGCGCATAGTCGCGTTCGGAAAGGATGCCGCGCAGCTTGCCGTCGGCCATCACCAGCAGCGCGCCGCAGTTTTTCTCCGCCATCAGCTTCAGCGCGTCGAACACGCTGGAGCCCGGGGAAACCGACCACACATTGCCGCCCTTGCCCTGCAGCAGCTGGCTGACTGTTTTCATGATCCCCTCCTCAGGGATGCGCCGTTGGACACCGGCCGGGAATCCAGTCTAGCCAATTTTTCCGCCGCAGTGTAGCGCCTCAGCGCCCCGATATCGCATCCGCCTTCTGCAGCAGGTTCTGGGCCATGCGGATGTTGGCAATGTCGACCAGCCGGCCATCGACCTGCACCGCGCCCTTGCCCTCGCGCGCGGCCTGCGCCATCGCGTCCACGATGCGTCGGGCTTTGGCGACTTCCTCCGGCGAGGGGCTGAAAACCATATTGGCCGCCTCGATCTGTGTCGGATGGATCGCCCATTTGCCTTCGTAGCCCAGTGCTGCGACGCGGCGCGCGGCAGCAAGATAACCTTCGGGATCCTTGAAGTCGCCGTAGGGTCCGTCGATCGGCCGCAGGCCGTAGGCCCGGCAGGCCACCAGCAGCCGCGCCTGCGCGGCATGCCAGGGATCGGTCTGCTGGTAGCTGCGCCTGCCTTCGGCATCGCGGTCCGACAGCACGCCATATTCGGGGTGCAGGCCGCCGATGATGGTCGTGCGGGCGCGGGTCGAGGCGGCAAAGTCGCCGGAGCCGAAAGCTAGTGCCTCGAGCCGGCGGCTCGACTGCGCGATGGCCTCGACATTGGCCATGCCCAGCGCGGTCTCGATCAGTGCTTCGAAGCCGATGCGCTTTGTCCGGCCCTGCGCCTGCTCGACCTGGGTCACCAGCATGTCGAGCGCATAGACATCGGCGGGCACGCCGACTTTCGGAATCACCAGCATGTCGAGCCGGGGACACTGCTCGACAAGATCGACCACGTCGCGGTACATGTAATGGGTGTCGAGGCCGTTGATGCGCACCGCCATCACCTTGCGGCCCCAGTCGATGTCGTTCAGCGCGGCAATCACGTTCTTGCGCGCCTGCGGCTTGTCGTCCGGCGCCACCGCGTCCTCGAGGTCGAGGAAGATGACGTCGGCGGCGGATTTCGCCGCCTTGTCGAACAGCGCGGGATTGACGCCGGGCACCGCCAGTTCTGAGCGGGTCAAACGCTGGGTCGCCGGTTCAGGTTGTGTGAAACTCATGCCATTCCCCTCATGTTGTCATCCTGCAAATCCTGTCCATCCTGTAGATGCCGCCTGTGAATTTCAATCCGCAGACGACATCCTCTCCAGCACGGTGATCAGCGCGGCCAGATCCTCGCGGCCGCGGCCCTGGCCCATCAGCGCGTTGATCTGCTGCATCACCGCCGCGCCGCCGGGCGAAGCGACACCGGCGTCATGTGCGAGATCGAGCACGATGCCGAGGTCCTTGTGGTATAGCCGGGTATCGATGCCGTTGTCGAAGTTGCGCTCCACCATGCGTTTTCCGAAGAGCTCCATCACCCGGCTCGCGGCCACGCCGCCCAGCATCACCTCGCGCACCTTCGCCGGATCGGCACCCAGGCGTCCGGCGAGGTGCAGTGCCTCGGCCACGCCCTGCGCCGCCACCAGCAGCGCCAGCTGGTTGCAGGCCTTGGTGATCTGCCCCGCGCCGCTGTCGCCGACACGGGTCACGGTCTTGCCCATGCAGTCGAACAGCGGCTTCACGCGCTCGAAGACGGCCGGCTTGCCGCCGGCCATGATCGACAGCGTTGCCTGTTCCGCACCCATCGGGCCGCCGGAAACCGGCGCGTCGATCATGTCGATGCCTTTCCCGGCAAGCCGTTCCGCGACCGCCCGTGCCACTGCCGGGGATATGGTTTCCATGTCGACGACCACGCTGCCGGATTTCGCGCCGTGGATGATGCCTCCGTCGCCGAGCACGACCTGCTCGAAATCGCTCGACGCGGTGACCATCGTGAACACGACATCCGAGGCCGCGGCCAGTGCCGCGGGTGTGTCATGGCGCGTCGCGCCCGCGGCGACCAGCGGCGCGGCGCTGTCGGCGCGCCGCGCCCACACGCCCATGTGATGGCCGCCCTTCATCAGGTGCAGCGCCATGTGGCGCCCCATTGCGCCCAGTCCTATGAATCCGACGTTCAAGTGAAATTCTCCTTTCAGGTCCTGCCGATCCAGCCGAAGGCCATGATCAGCGGCAGCGTCAGCCAGAACAGTATCGTACTCCAGCCGATCAGCAGTGCCGCCGCCGGCGCGTCAAGCCTGAAGCGGTCTGCCAGCAGCAGCGCGGTCATCATCACCGGCGTCGTGCCCTCGACCACGGCCGCGTACTGCGCCTCGGCCATGCGCGGATAGATCAGCGGCGCGACCAGCCAGATGATGAAGGGCGTCAGCAGCAGCTTGACGCCCGCCACCGCGAGAATCTCGCCGCGCGGCACCAGGTTGCGCCAGGGTATGGTCATGCCGAGCACGAACAGGATCACCGGGATCGTCGCCTGGCCGATGAACTGCGTGGCTTTCACCAGCGGCTCGTAGGTCAGTCCCGTCTGCAGGCAGGCGAACCCCGCCAGGAAGGCCCAGATCGGCGGCATCGTCAGCATCACGCCCAGCACCGAGGGCTGCGCCGCGCCGCGGTCATGCGAGCCGAGACGGGTGGATATCCACACGCCGAGCGTCCACACCAGCGGCATCGTCATCAGCATGTCGTTGAACACGGCGTAGCGGATCGCCTCGGCGCCGAAGAAAAACACCAGCACCGGCGCGCCGATGTTGAAGGTGTTGCCGAACATGCCGCCGACCATCAGCGCGGCGCGTGTCGGATCGGTCAGCCGCGGCCACAGCGGCAGTTTGTAGAGCAGCACATAAAGCACCGCGCCCGAGGCGAGCGAGCCGATGCCCACCAGCAGCGGCACCGACAGCAGCTCGCGGCTGACAGGCGTGCTCGAGGCCACGGCGAACAGGATGCAGGGATAAAACAGGTACATCACCAGCCGGTTGAGGCTGGAGCGCATCTGCTCGACATCGGTGTCGGGAAAGAAACGCGGCCACAGCGCGCCGGCACAGACCAGCAGCGACAGCGGCAGCATCACCTGCACCATCAGGTCGACGAGTTGTGCGGCGTAATTCATTGCAGGCAGCGGCGTTCTGCGCCGCCGGGAAGATTTATAAAAATATCAATTAAATCAAATACTTATAAAATCACCTGCGGACATCCGGATTGACCAGATTGGGCGGGACCTCGCCCTTCAGCGCAGCCACCAGGTTGCGCGCCGCGAGCATCGCCATCGCCTTGCGCGTGGCCTCGGTCGAACTGCCGATGTGCGGCGCCAGCACCACGTTGTCGAGTCCGAGAAATTCCGGATTGAGCTTCGGCTCGTTCTCGTAGACATCGAGTCCGGCGCCGCGGATCGTGCCCTGCTTCAGCGCGGCAACCAGCGCCGCATCGTCGACCACGCCGCCGCGCGTCGAATTGATCAGGATCGCCGAGCGTTTCATCTGCTTCAGCTGCGCCGCGCCGATCAGGTGGTGCGTTTCCGGCGAGTACGGCACCTGCAGCACGACGAAATCGGATTGTGTCAGCAGCTCGTCCAAGGACACATATGCCGCGTTGCACTTGCGCTCCAGCTCCGGCGCGATGCGCTTGCGGTTGTGGTACAGCACCTTCATCTCGAAACCCAGCGCGCGGCGCGCGATGGCCTGGCCGATTCGTCCCATGCCGACGATGCCCAGCGTCGCGTGATGCACATCGACGCCCAGCCACTGCTTGAGCCGCCAGCCGGTCCACTCGCCGGCGCGGATGCGGCGCTCGACCTCGGTGATGCGCCGCGCGGTGCCCAGCATCAGCGCCCAGGCGAGGTCGGCCGTGCTGTCATCGAGCACCCCCGGCGTGTTGGTCGCCATCACGCCGCGCGCGGTGCAGGCCGGCACATCGATGTTGTTGTAGCCGACGGCGATATTGGCCACCGCCTTCAGCCGCGGCGCGCGCGCCAAAAGCGCGGCATCCACCCTGTCGGTCAGCGCGCACATCAGCCCGTCGCAGGCCGCCAGCGCCGCGGCCAGCGCATCCGGCGCATAGGGAAGGTCCTTCTGGTTGTCGATGACCTCGCAGTGCGCGCGCAGGTAATCGAGGGTTTCGTCAAAGACTTCGCGGGTCACCAGCACCCGGGGTTTGTGCTCGCTCATGGTCTGCAATCGGGAAATTAGGATCCGGAAAAGTTTTCGGCCAGCCAGCGCGCCGCGCGCAGCAGCCGCGCATCACCGCCACGCGGTGCCACCAGCTGCACACCCAGCGGCAGGCCGGCGGGGCCGCGCAGCAGCGGCAGGCTCAGCGCCGGCATGCCGCAGAAGGTCCACAGGGTACAGAAAGCGGGGTCTCCGGTCGACCCCAGACCGCGCGGCGCCTCGCCTGCCACCGCCGGCGTGAGTATTGCGTCGTACTGCTCGAAGACGGGTTCAAAGGCGGCATTGACTTCCGGGATCTGCGCCAGCGCCTCCCGGTAATCCGCCGCCGCGACTGCAAGGCCGCGTTCGATCTGCCCCTGCAGTGAAACCGACAGGCGTTCGCGGCCCTGCGCCCACTCCGCTGCAAAGTTTTCGGCAATTTCCGCTTCCATCACGCAGCGGTGCCAGTCCCAGGCCGGCGCGGCCGCCGCGGGCATCCCGCATTCCGCCGCGCCGATTCCGGCGGCCAGCGCCTCGATCGCCGCGCGGGCATGGGCTTCAACCCGGGGCCATTGCAGCGTCCTGACCAGGGCAATCCGCGGGCGCGACGGCCCGGGCCCCGTCACCGCCGCCAGCAGTTCGGGCCGGCCCCGTGCATCACAGAGGGTTTCAGCGAGCAGTGCAAGGTCGACCACGTTGCCCGCGAACACGCCGACCTGGTCGAAGGTCTGCGACTGGCGCAGCACGCCGTCGCGCGGAATCAGTCCCGCCGTCGGCTTGTAGCCCCAGACGCCGCAGAAGGCCGCGGGCCGCAGCACCGATCCGTTGGTCTGGGTGCCCACCGCCAGCGGCACCATGCCGGCGGCAACCGCCGCAGCCGAGCCGCTGGAGGAGCCGCCGGGCGTGTGCCCGGGATGGTGCGGATTGCGCGTCTTGCCCGGCGCATAGGTGGCCAGCTCGGTGGTCACGGTCTTGCCCATGATCACCGCTCCGGCGGCTCGCAGCCGCGCCACCAGCGCCGCGTCCGCAGCCGGGCGCCGGCCGGCATGCAGCACGGTGCCGTTCTCGGTGGGCATGTCGGCGGTGTCGATGATGTCCTTGATGCCCACCGGCAGGCCGTGCAGCGGACCGCAGGGCCGCCCTTCTGCACGACGGCGGTCCGCATCGCGCGCCTGTGCGATGACGAGCTGCGGATCAAGGAAAGCCCAGGCCTCGATCGCAGGATCCGTCGCCGCAATGCGCTCGAGACAGCGCAGCGCCAGCGCCTCGGCACTGATGCCGCCATCGCGCAGGCCGCGCGCGAGTTCCAGCGCGCCCTGCGCCTGCTGCCGGGATTCAGGCAATGACGGCGGCCCGGATCAGCGGTAAAGCAGCTGCGGCAGCCACAGGCCGATGCCCGGAAAGGTGTAGAGCAGGATCAGCGCAATGACCTGTATGCCCATGAACGGCATCATCCCGAGGAAGATCTGGTTCAGCGTGACATGCGGCGGCGCGACCCCCTTCAGGTAGAAGGCCGACATCGCCACCGGCGGCGACAGGAAGGCCGTCTGCAGGTTCAGCGCCACCAGCAGGCCGAAGAACAGCGGGTCGATGCCGAACTTGGGCAGCAAGGGGATGAAGATCGGCATGAAGATGACGATGATCTCGGTCCATTCCAGCGGCCAGCCGAGGATGAAAATGATGCACTGGGCGAGGATCATGAACTGGATCGGCGTCAGCCCCAGCGACAGCACCCAGTTCTCGATGATCTGCTGGCCGCCCAGCAGCGCGAACGCCGCCGAGAAGATCGCCGAGCCGACGAACAGCCAGCACACCATTGCGCTGGTCTTGGCGGTCAGGAACGAGGATTCCTTCAGTATCACGCCCAGTTCCTTGACCGTGGTGCCGACCGCGGCGAAGCCCGGATTGCCGCGCTGGTGCGCGATGTAGCGGTAGACCGCCGCCAGCACGAAACCGCCGAAGGCACCGACGGCCGCCGCCTCGGTGGGGGTGGCGAAGCCGAACACGATCGATCCCAGCACGGCGAGGATCAGGATCGACAGCGGAAAGAACGAGCCCAGCAGCAGCTTGAAAATCTCGAAGCGCTGCCAGGTCCACAGGGCATAGATCAGCACCAGCATCGTCACACCGATGCCGGCCATGACCCAGAACCAGAGCGGCACCGGACGCTGTTCGGCAACGGGGGCCGGCGGCTCGGACAGTGCGGCGGGCGGCTCTGCCGGAGCAGCCGTTCCGGCCTCGCCGGCCGCCTGCTCCGTGCCCGGCGGCTCCTGCAATCCCGTGTTTTCCGCGGGTTTCTCCCCCGTGCTTTCAGCCGGCGGCTCCTGCAAGCCGGTGCTGCCCGAAGGTTCCTGCAGGCCGGTTTCCTGCTTCGGTTCGGAATAGAAGGAGCTGCCGGCCTCAACCAGCCCCGAAGTGTCGAACTCTTCCACCGGTGCGGTCGCCGCCCGGTAGCTGAATGCGAGCACGGCCGCAATCACCAGCGCCGGCAGCAGAGACACGAAGAGTTGCCCGGCCACCGTGCGCCCCGGGACGCCGCTGCCGCCGCCCAGCGCGCGGAAAAGGCCGAGGGTCGCGTGGCGCCCCCGCGCCGCCAGCGTCTGCGCGAATGCCGGCAGTTCCACCCGCCGTTCGCTGTCCGGCAGCGGCGGCATCAGCTTCGGCTTGATCATCGCGAGCACGATCACGTAACCGACATAGAGCGCCGCCAGCATCAGGCCCGGGAAAAACGCCCCTGCGTAGAGCTGCACCACCGACACGCCGGCCGTCGCGCCATAGACGATCAGCAGCACCGAGGGCGGGATCAGGATGCCGAGGCAGCCGCCGGCGGTCACTGAACCCGCGGCGATCTGCGTGTGATAACCCGCGCGCAGCATCGCCGGCAGCGCCAGCAGACCCATCAGAGTCACCACCGCGCCGACAATGCCGGTGGCGGTCGCAAAAATCGCGCAGGTGACGATGGTCGCAACCGCCAGTGAACCCGGCAGGCGCGCCAGCGCCAGGTGCAGGCTCTTGAACAGGCGCTCGATCAGCGCCGCGCGTTCGACCAGGTAGCCCATGAACACGAACAGCGGCACCGCGATCAGCACGTCGTTGGACATCACGCCGTAGGTCCGCTGCACCATCAGGTCGAGCACCTGCCGGGTGGCCATGTCGGGGTCGACACTGCGGTAAAAGAACCATGAAAACATCACGCCCATGCCCATCAGCGTGAACGCCGTCGGGAAGCCGAGCATGATCGCGACCACCACCAGCGCCAGCATCAGCAGGCCGAGTGCGCCGTTGGTCATCTCGGTCCAGGGCGTCAGGATCAGCACCGGGATCACGATCAGCGCCATGATCACGAAGCCGAACCACAGCTCCTTGCGCATCCTGATCATGCCGCCCCCTTGCCGGCAGTGCCGGTTTCGTCGGCGTGGACCATTTCCTTCAGCTTGTCGACATCGACCTCCTCGACATCCTCGCCGCGTGAAGGCCATGCACCGTTGCGCAGGCAGATGATGCAGCGGGCGATTTCAACAAGGCCCTGCAGCAGCAGGACCGCACCGGCCAGCGGAATCACCGTCTTGAAGGGGTAGACCGGCGGGCCGTCGGCGGTGATGTTCGAATGTTCGTTGATCGCCCAGGACTCGGCGGCGTAGAAATACCCGGCGTAGGTCAGTGCAATCACGCCGGGAATGAAAAACACGAAGTAGAGCAGGAGGTCCAGCGTGGCCTGGGTGCGCGGCCGGAAAAACCCGTACAGCACGTCGCCGCGCACATGGCCGTTCTTCGACAGCGTGTAGGCGCCCGCCATCATGAACAGCGTGCCGTAGAGCATGATCATCGCGTCGAAGGCCCAGGCATGCGGGGCATCGAGCGCGTAACGGGAAAACACCTCCCAGGAAATCAGCAGCGTCAGTCCGACGATCAGCCAGGAAAAGGCCTGGCCGACGAAAGTGCTGAGCTTGTCGACAAAAAGCAGCAGTTTCTGCATGTTGCATCGCTTCCCTTGGGGCGGCCGGCACGACGGCCACGGCTAAAAAAAACACCATCCGGGTGACCGGATGGTGTCTCGTGTCTTGCAGGACGGCGTTCCGCTCAGGACTTCTTCTTGGCGGCCGCCGGCTTCTTGCCGAAATAATGGTTGTAGGCCATTCGGCGGTTGACGTTGGTGTCGAGGTCCCAGCGCACCGCGCGCTCGGCGAACTTGCGCTGAGACTCCTCGATCTCGCGGAACAGCGCGTTGTCCTTGCGCTTGGCCGCCGCGGCGTCGTAGCCGGTGAGTTGCGCCTGCAGGATGGCATCCGGCGTCTTGTAGAAGCGCACGCCCTGCTTCTGCTGCATCTCGACGTAGTCCTGGGAATAGCGGTCGACCGCCTTCCACGACATGTCGGCCGATGCGGCCTCGACGGCATTCTCGATGATCGACTTCATTCTCGCGGGCAGCGCGTTGAACTTGCCCTTGTTGAACATGATCTCGAACTGCTCGGCGTTCTGGTGGAAGCTCTGCAGCATGCAGACCTTGGACA
>JAEYXO010000384.1 GCA_023431245.1 Pseudomonadota bacterium
GTCGAACTGATCGATGCCACGGGATCGATTTCCGCCGCGGCCCGCGAGATGGGCATGTCCTACCGCCGCGCCTGGCAGCTTGTCGATGCGCTGAACTCCAGCTTCACCGAGCCCGTGGTACAGACCGCGGTCGGCGGCAAAAGCGGCGGCGGCGCCGTGGTCACGGAATTCGGACGCGAGATCGTCGCCCGTTTCCGCGCCATCGAGCACAAGGCTTCGGCGGCGATCGACTCCGACGTACGCCGGTTCAACGCCCAGTTGCGCAAACCGTTTTCCTGACTTTTTGTCCTGCAGACCGGCACTGAATTGCCGATTGCTGACAGACATCCGATTCGTTATATTCTTTTGGACATAACGGATGGGGAGGCACTCGCGTCATGAGGATGGTTTATAAGTATTTGTTTTTATTTATATTTTTGTATTCCGCAATATCCCGTAGCGCATCTGCGGACGTCACCCTGTTCGCGGCAGCCAGCCTGAAAAACGCGCTCGATGACGTGCAGAAGGCCTGGTCGGCCCAGCACGGCGGCAAGGTCGTCATCGCCTATGCCGCCAGTTCCGCATTGGCGCGCCAGATCGAAAAGGGGGCTCCAGCCGACATCTTCGTCTCTGCGGACCTCGACTGGATGGATTATCTCGGGCAGCGCAAACTGGTCAGGGACGGTTCGCGCGTCAACCTGCTGCGCAACCAACTGGTGATGATCGCGCCGGCCGGTGCAAAGATCAGTGTTGAACTCAGGCGGGGACTGCAGCTCGGTGATCTGCTGGGCAGGGACCGGCTGTCGATGGCCGATCCCGACAGCGTGCCCGCGGGCAAATACGGCAAGTCCGCCCTTGAGGCGCTGGGCCTGTGGGCATCGGTTTCCACAAAAATCATCCGCGCCGACAACGTGCGCACCGCGCTCAATTTCGTCGCACGGGGTGAAGCGCCGCTGGGCATTGTCTACCGCACCGATGCCGCGGCCGAAGCGAAGGTGCGCATTGTCGCCGCATTTCCCGGCGACAGCCATCCGCCCATCGTTTATCCCGCCGCGCTGCTGGCCGGCAGCCCCAATCCCGAAGCCGCGGCGTTTTTCTCGTTCATGAAGTCCGCAGCAGCCACCGGCATCTTCAGGAAACACGGCTTTCTGCCATACTGAAGCGGTGTCCATGAACTGATCCGCTGCGAGGTTTCTTGACTGCCGAAGAATGGGGCATCCTGGCGCTGAGCCTGAAGGTAGCGCTGTGGAGCGTCGTGCTGAGCCTGCCGTTTGCGCTGGTCTTCGCGCATCTGCTGGCGCGGCGCGACTTTCCCGGCAAAAGCCTGCTCGATGCCGTCATTCACCTGCCGCTGGTCTTGCCGCCGGTGGTGATCGGCTATTTCCTGCTGATCCTGCTGGGACGCCGCGGCCCGCTGGGCGAACTGCTTGAGCAGTGGTTCGGCATCGTCGTCGCCTTCCGCTGGACCGGCGCGGCGGTGGCCTGCGCGGTCATGGGATTTCCGCTGATGGTGCGTGCGATGCGGCTGTCGATCGAGAACATAGACCCGAAGCTCGAGGCGGCGGCCCGGACACTGGGTGCCGGCCCGCTGGGCGTGCTGCTGACGGTCACGCTGCCGCTGGCGCTGCCCGGCATTCTGACCGGCGTGCTGCTGTCGTTTGCGCGCAGCCTCGGCGAATTCGGCGCGACCATCACCTTCGTGTCCAATATTCCCGGCGAGACGCAGACCTTGCCGCTGGCGATCTATGCGCTGACCCAGGTGCCCGGCGGCGACGCCGCGGCAATGCGGCTGTGCCTCATTGCGGTGCTGCTGTCGCTCGCCGCGCTGCTGGTTTCGGAACAACTGGTGCGGCGCGCGACGCGGCGGCTGCATGGCCAGGATGCTGACCGTCGCGGTTGAGCACCGGCAGGGCGCTTTCCGCCTTGACGCCGCGTTCGCCGTCGATGGCGGCGTCACCGCATTGTTCGGCCGTTCGGGTTCGGGCAAGACCACGCTGGTCAATGCCATCGCCGGCCTGCTGCGGCCACAGCAGGGCCGCATCGAATTCGACGGCGAAACGCTGTTCGACGCCAAAAGGGGCATACACCTGCCGCCGCAGGCCCGGCGTTTCGGCTACGTATTCCAGGAGGGGCGCCTGTTCCCGCACCTGACCGTCAGGCACAACCTGCTGTACTCGAAGCTGTTTGCATCCGGCAGGGCAACGGCGGCCGAATTCGACCGCGTGGTCGGCCTGCTGGGCCTGGAGGATCTGCTGGAGCGGCGCCCCGGTGCGCTGTCCGGCGGCGAGAAACAGCGCGTGGCCATCGGCCGGGCGCTGCTGGCAAAACCCCGGCTGCTGCTGCTCGACGAACCGCTGGCCGCGCTCGACGCGCAGCGCAAGGGCGAGATTCTCCAGCACATCGAGCTGATGCGGGATGAAGTCAGGATTCCGATGATTTATGTCAGCCATGCGGTCGAAGAGGTGATCAGGCTGGCCGACTCGGTGGTGCTGATGTCCTCCGGCAGGGTCGTCGCAGAAGGCGGCGTCGAGGAAATCATGGGGCGCCCGGACCTGAGGCCGGTCGCCGGGGTATTCGAGGGCGGAACGGTGATCGACGCCCGGGTCACCGGCCAGGACATGCAGTTCGATCTGGCGACGCTCGAGTTTGACGGAGGAACGCTCACCGTCACCAATCTCGATGCGCTGGTTGGTGAGCCCGTGCGCATCCGCATCCGCGCACGCGATGTCTCGATCGCCATCGATGCACCCCGGCGCATCAGCATCCAGAACATCCTGCGGGGCACGGTTCGCGGGATCGGTCCCGGGCAGGGCGGCGTGGTCGATGTCGCGATCGCGATCGGCGCGGTGACCCTGCGGTCGCGCATCACCTCAAAGGCCGCGCAACAGCTGGCGCTGGCGCCCGGCCAGGAAGTGCATGCCTTGATCAAGGCGGTGTCTCTCGATCGCCATGGTGCGGGGCGTGAATGATCCCGCAGGGGGAGCGGGGCGCGGAACCACGGGACTGCTAAAATCAGCGGCATGAAGATATTCGGTTTCGCCGGTTATTCCGGCAGCGGCAAGACCACGCTGATCGAGCAGCTGATACCGCTGTTCACGCAGCGCGGACTGAAAGTTTCGCTGATCAAGCACGCCCACCACGCCTTCGACGTCGACCAGCCGGGCAAGGATTCCTGGCGGCATCGCCATGCCGGATGCAGCGAGGTGCTGGTGACCTCGTCGCGGCGCTGGGCGCTGATGCACGAACTGCGGGGCGCGGAGGAGCCTGACCTGGCGGAAATGATCAAGCGCCTGTCCCCCTGCGACCTGCTGCTGGTTGAAGGGTTCAAGCACGAGCCCATTCCCAAGCTCGAGATCTACCGCGAGGAAACCGGGGAGTCGCTGCTGCATCCGCATGACGGCAACATTGTTGCCGTGGCCAGCGACCGGCAGCTCGGCACCGGATTGCCGCTGCTCGATCTCAATGATCCGCCGGCAATCGCGAACTTCATCCTCGACCATGTCGGCCTGCGCTGAGTTGCCGGGCGGCCGGCACGGAGGGACAATCCGCCGATGATCACGCTGCTGTATTTCGCGAGGCTGCGCGAGGCACTGGGGACCGGCCGCGAGCAGATTGACCTGCCTGCCGGGGCATCCACGCTGGGGATGCTGCGCGCATACCTGTCGACACGCGGCGAAGCCTGGGCCCGGGAAATGGCGGCGGGCCGCAACCTGCGCGCCGCCGTCAACCAGGAAGTCGCGGGACCCGACACACCGGTGAAGGACGGCGACGAAGTGGCCTTTTTCCCGCCGGTCACCGGAGGCTGACGCGATGAGCGTGCGCATTCACGAGCAGGATTTCGACGTCAGCGCCGAAATGGTGCTGATGCGCAAAGACAATCCGAAAATCGGCGCGATCGCCAGCTTTGTCGGCGTGGTGCGCGACATCAACGAAGGTGACAGCGTGGCGACGATGTCGCTGGAGCATTACCCCGGGAAGACCGAAAAATCCATCGCGGCCATCATCGACGAGGCCCGCGGTCGCTGGGAGGTGCTGGATGCCCTGGTCATCC
>JAEYXO010000393.1 GCA_023431245.1 Pseudomonadota bacterium
CTGATCCGCGACATCATCGGCCCCGACAAGGACCTGATGGTCGACTGCAACCGCGCCTGGGACCTGCCGACGGCGATCACCGCCGCGCGCGAAATGCTGCCGCTCAATCCGCGCTGGCTGGAAGAACCGGTGCGCTGGGCCGACGACCACCGCGAACTGGTGAAGCTCGCGAAACAGACCAACATCCCGCTGTCGGCCGGCGAGAGCGAACTGACCGCCTACGGCTGCCGCGATCTCGTCGAGGACGGCGCGATCAGCATCCTGCAGTTCGACTGCACGATGATGGGCGGCTTCACCACCGGCCGCAAGCTGGCGGCGCTGTGCGAACTGAACCAGGTGCAGGTCGCACCGCACCACGACTGCTTCATCCACGCCCACATCGTCGCCGGCAGCCCGGCCGGCTGCATCGTCGAATCCTTCACCGATCCCGAGCGCGACCCGCTGCAGGCGGAGCTGTTCGAGGATCCGCCGAAAATCGCCGACGGCGTGCTGCACCTGAAAGAGCAGCCCGGCCTCGGCCTGACGCTGTCGCCGGCTGCGCTGAAGAAATTCGGCGAAAAAATCCTCTGATTCCGGCACAATTTTCCATCAGATGGACGTTTTTCCGGGTGAGTTCCCGACGGGGCGGTAGAATTCCTGCTCCCTCAAAGAGCAGGTTTCCGCACCATGACCTCCACAACCTCGTTCACCGTACAAAACGGCAAAGTCCGCATTGCAGTCCACGCCTTCGGCACCGGCCCCCGCATCGTGATGATGCCGTCCCTGGGCCGCGGCGCCGCCGATTTTTTTGACATCGCGCAACGCCTCGCCGCCGCCGGTTACCGCGCGCTGTGCCCGGAGCCCCGCGGCATCGGCGGCAGCAGCGGCCCCCTGAAGGGCATCACACTGCATGATTTCGCGGCAGACATCGCCGCGGTGATCAGGCACGACGGCGGCGAACCGACGGTCGTCGCCGGCCATGCCTTCGGCAATTTCGTCGCACGCACCATCGCCGCCGACCATCCCGAACTGGTGCGCGCCGTGGTGCTGCTCGCCGCGACCCATACCTGGCCACTGGCGCCGGAACTGCGCGACTCGATCAACAAATGCCACCAGATGGATCTGCCGGAGGAAGTCAGGCTGAAACACCTGCAGCACGTGTTCTTCGCGCCCGGCAACGACGCGCGGGTCTGGCTCGGCGGCTGGAACGAGGAGGTCATGCACGCCGAACGCGAGGCCACCGAAGCCACTCCGAAACCGGAATGGTGGACCGCGGGCAAGGCGCCGGTGCTGGACGTGCTGTCACTGAAAGACCCGCTGTCGCCGCCCGACAGCATTTACTCTTACCGCGACCAGTGGGGTGCCGATCGTGTCACGATCGCGAAAATCGACAACTCCGCGCACGCGCTGCTGCCCGAGCAGCCGGCGGCGGTGGCGGACGCCATCATCGCCTACATGAAGACGCTGAAGGCATGAAACTCTACTGGTCCTCGCGCTCGCCCTTCGTGCGCAAGGTGATGGTCTTTGCCCACGAATGCGGCCTTGCCGGCCGCATCGAATGCGAGCGCACGCTGGTTGCGATGACCCGGCCCAATGCCGAACTGCTGAAAATCAACCCCACCGGCAAGATCCCGACGCTGCTGCTCGATGACGGCAGCGCGCTCTACGATTCGACGGTGATCTGCGAGTACCTCGACAGCCTGCACGGCGGCACAAAGCTGTTTCCGCCGGCGGGACCGGCGCGCTGGACCGCGCTGCGCCGCCACGCGCTGGGCAGCAACCTGCTCGACAACCTGATGCTGTGGCGCAACGAAATGCTGCGACCGCAGCCGCAGCAGTCGCCGGAAACACTGGCCGCCTTCGAGCAGAAGGTGCGCAACGCCGTCGCCGCGCTCGAGCGCGAGGCCGATGCGCTGGCGGCCGACTCGGTCGGCATCGGCCATGTCGCCATCGCCTGTGCACTCGGCTACACCGATTTCCGGTTTGCGGCGCTGGGCTGGCGCAAGGGGCACGACCGCATCGCCCGCTGGTACGATGCCTTCGCGCAGCGTCCGTCGATGACCGCGACCGCACACGTCGATCAATAAGACAAACACACCACGCCAGAGGAGGACACCATGAAAAAACCCCTGCTGCTTCTGCAACTGCTCGCCGCCGCGCTGGCGCTGCCCGCAGGCGCCCAGCAATATCCCGCCAAACCCGTGCGCATGGTCGTGCCTTTCCCGCCGGGCGGCCCCACCGACGTTGTCGCGCGGCTGATGGCGCCGAAAATGGCCGAAGCCCTCGGCCAGCAGGTCGTCGTCGACAACCGCGGCGGCGCCGGCGGCGCGATCGGCACCGAGCAGGTGGCCAAGTCCGCACCCGACGGCTACACCATCGTCATGGGCACCATCGGCGGCCTCGCGGTGGCGAAAAGCCTGAATCCGAAGCTGGGTTACGACACGCTGCGCGACCTCGCGCCGATCACCCAGAGCGTGACCGTGACCAGCGTCCTCGTCACCCACCCTTCGGTGCCGGCAAAAAACGTCAAGGAACTGCTCGCGCTCGCCAAACAAAGCGGCAAACGGCTGAACTACGCGTCTTCCGGCAACGGCACCATCACCCATCTCGCCGGTGAACTGCTGAAACTGATGGCCAAGGTTGACATCACCCACGTCGCCTACAAGGGCGGCGCGCCGGCGCTGGTCGCACTGGTCTCCGGCGAAGTCGACATGAGCTATGAAAACAGCCTGATCATCACGCCGCACATCAAGTCGGGCCGGGTCAAGGGACTCGCCGTCACCGGCGCCAAGCGCTCGGCCCTGCTGCCCGAACTGCCGACCATCGGCGAAACCCTCAAGGGCTACAGCGCCAGCGGCTGGTACGGCCTGCTCGCGCCGGCGGCGACGCCGAAGCCGGTGATCGCGCGGCTGCATACCGAGGCGGTGAAGGCGCTGCGCGCGCCGGACGTCGTCGACAAACTGTCGGGCCAGGGTGCCGAACCGGTGGCCAGCACGCCGGAGGAGTTCGCCGCCTTCATCCGCAGCGAAACCGACAAATGGGCGAACCTGGTCAAGGCCGCCAACATGCGCACGGATTAAGAGGCGTTTATTTACAGGACGGACAGGATGCTCAGGATAAAACCATGACGATTCCCGTCACTGCATATCGGTTTTAATCCTGTTCATCCTGTCCATCCTGTTAATTGCTTTTCTTGTGATGTTCCTTTCCCGTTCATTTTATCCATGACCGCCCCAGCCGCCACCGCACCCGACCTCTCCCGCCTGCTCGACCCGCGCGGCGTCGCCATCATCGGCGCCTCCACCGACCTCGCGCGCATCGGCGGCCAGCCGATCAAGCTGCTCACCGAATACGGCTACAAGGGCAAGGTCTATCCGGTCAATCCCAAATACCCGGAGATCAAGGGACTGACCTGCTACCCCGACGTCACCGCGGTGCCGAAGCCCTGCGACGTCGCACTGATCGCGGTCGCCGGCCACCTGGTGCCGGGCGCGATCGAGCAATGCGGCAAGGCCGGCATACCTTTCGCCGTGGTGCTGTCGGCGGGATTCAGCGAGGCCGGAGAAGCCGG
>JAEYXO010000011.1 GCA_023431245.1 Pseudomonadota bacterium
CGTTGTCGAGCGCAACGTCGATGCGCTTGTTCTGGGACTGGGTGATGGTGCGGATGTTGCCGGTGCTCTGCCCGATGTTGGACAGCCCCGCACCGGCATAGGCCGCGGCGCTGTTCTTGATCACGAACCCGACGCGATAACCGGCAATCGCCACCTTCGCGGCCCGCCCCGCAAGTTCGGGCACGCGGTCCGCCTGCAGCTCGGAGGCCGCAATACCGGCGGGACGCGCGGATGCGGCGGCCTGCTCGACCAGCACCGCGGCACCCTGCAGATCGTCCGGTGCCTTTGCCGGCGCTGCGCTGCCGGCAGCCGCGGCGGGCGCGGAAGACGCGGCGAGCTGCTGCATTTCTGCGCCGCTGAGCACCTTGCCCGGCGCCTCGAGGTCGGAAGCCTTGCATTCCCGGGCCAGAAACAGGCTGGCCAGATGCTCCTTGCGCGCCTGCGCCTGGCGGGCGCGCTCGGCCGCCTGCTGCGCGGACTGTGCGGACGTCTGCTGCTCGGCACCGGCCGCGGTCTGCGTCGCGGCCTGACCGAACAGGGCTCCGGTAATGCCGCCAAATGCGCCGAACAGGCCGGTGCGTCCGGCAATCTCGGCAGCGGTGCCCGCGGCACCGGCCGCCGTTGCCGACGTGCGCCCCTTGTCCTCGGCAACCCGGGCCTCGGCGACGATCTTCTCCATCTGCCCGATCTCGCCATGGATCTGGGCACAGCTCAGTTCATTGTCGGTGATCCGGACACGGTCGATGGCCGCAGGCTGCTGGGCAATCGCCGAAGTTGACGCCAGAACAAAACCCATCACTGCAAACCGGTACCGATTCATCACTGCCATCCCCTGTCGAAAAAGTGACGTCCGTGTCGGAGGGACGTCGTTCATTGTTTATTGTTGGCCTGCTGCTGGGGCGGCAGCAGCAGGAGTCTCCCGGGGGAAAAGCAATCCCCATGCCATCTGCGGTCAGGACGGCAGGTTCAGCACATACTTGGCCAGGATGTTGCGCTGGATCTCGTTGGAGCCGCCGTAGATCGTGCCCGGACGGGAGTTGTAGAACGGCGAGAGCACGTCGATCTCGCTGTCGCCGATCGCCACCTCGCCCTCGACCGCGCCGAATTCGCCGGCAGCCTCGATCAGCAGTTCGGACAGGCGCTGGTAGGTATCCATCGACCACACCTTGAGCATCGACACGTCGGGCCCCAGGGCTTCGCCGCGGCGCACCTTGTCTACATAGCGGCGGTAGAGCGAACCGAGATCGGCGAGATCGAGCTGCAGCTGCGTCAGGCGCTCGACGAAAGCGGCATCCGTCATCAGACCGCGCGCCTGCGCCAGCGCCTCGAGCTTTTCCATCGCCTGCAGCGGCCGCCGCGGGCTGCCGATGTTCAGACGCTCGAAGCCGAGCAGACCCTTGGCGATGGTCCAGCCCTTGTGCAGCTCGCCGACCAGGTTGTGTTTCGGCGTGCGCACGTTGTCGAAGAACACCTGGCAGAACTCCTCGTGCCCGGCGATGTTGCGGATGGTGCGCAGCGTGATGCCCGGCGTCTTCATGCCGACCAGGAAAAAGCTGATGCCTTCCTGCTTTTTCTTCGCCGCCTTGTCGGTGCGCGCCAGCACGTAGATGTGGGTGGCGTCATGCGCCATCGAAGTCCAGATCTTGCTGCCATTGATGACGTAGTCATCGCCGTCGGGTACCGCCTCGGTGCGCAGGCTGGCGAGGTCGGAGCCGGCATTGGGTTCGGAATAACCCTGGCACCAGATCGACTCGCCGGCGATGATCTTCGGCAGGAAAAATGCGCGTTGGGCGTCGTTGCCGAAACGGATCAGCGTCGGCCCGACCATGGTCAGCCCCTGGTCAGGCATGCGGCCGACGCCGGCACGTTCGGTCTCTTCGTAATAGATCAGCAGCTTCGTCGGCGTCAGCCCCATGCCGCCGTGTTCGCGTGGCCAGTTCGGCGCGATCCAGCCTTTTTTCGACAGCTTCAGGTACCAGTCGCGGCACTCGTGCCAGCGCATGCGCCGCGGCAGGAATTTGTACTCTGCGGGAAATTCGTTCTCGAAAAAATCGCGGACTTCGGTGCGGAAGGCCTCGTCGCTCAGTGCATTCCAGTCGCTCATGCGGCCTCCCGGGCACCGGACGCCGCAAGCCGCGCATAACGCGCGCGATGGGCGCGGCCGTTGCCGAGCCAGGCCGACAGCGTCATCGCGCGTTTGGCGTAAAGCCCGACATCACAGTCCTCGGTGAAGCCGATCGCGCCGTGGAACTGGATCGCGGCGCGGGTGATGGCCAGCGCGGCCTCGGCGCAGCGTGACTTGGCCCGGCTGGCGGCCCGCGCACGCGCGGCCGGATCGGGATCGCTGTCGAGTCCGGCGACCACTTCACGCAACACGGCATCGGCCAGTTCCTGCTGGATGTGCAGGTCGACCGCGCGGTGCTGCAGGGCCTGGAAACTGCCGATGGGTTTGCCGAACTGCACCCGCGTCCTCATGTAGTCGAGGCTCATTTCATGGGCCCGCTTCATCACGCCGCAGAGTTCGGCGGCCGTCACCGTCGCGGCATGGTCCAGCGCGCGGTCCAGCGCCGCACGCGCCGCGGCACCCGAAGCCAGCAGATGTTCGCGGGGCACCACGACGTCGCGCAGCGCAAGGCCGCCATAAGTACGACCGTCGGCAAGCGGCTGCGCGGCCATGCTGCAGCCGGCGGCATCGCGCGGAATCCACAATAGTTGCAGATCGCCACCGGCCAGCGCACTGACAATGAAACCATCGGCCGCGGCAGCACCGACAACAAAGCTTTTTTCACCGCTGACACGGAAACCGCCTTCGAAGGGCGTCGCGGTTGTCGCCAGTTGCAGTCCACCAAAATCATCCGGCTGTTCCTGCCAGGCCAGCACCGGCAGGCGCGAACCGGAGGCCAGGCCGGCCAGCAATTCGTCGCGCAAAGGTGATGCAGCGGCGCCTTCAAGCGTCCGCGCCGCGAGAACGGCCACGGCGGTATAGGGTTCCGGTGTCAGCGCGCGGCCGAGGCCCTCGGCGACAATCGTCGCCTCGGCGAGGCCCAGCCCCAATCCGCCGCAGGATTCCGGCACCAGCACGCCGAGCCAGCCCAGTTCGGCCAGCTGGCGCCACTGTGCGGCATCGAATTCGGCGCGGCCCTGCGCCAGCGCACGCACCCGCGGCAGATCCGAGCCGTGCTGCACAAAATCGCCGACGCTCTGCGCCAACAACGCCCCATGATCCATGCCCTGTTCATTCATCACGCTTGCCTGCTCGAAGGAAGATATGCAATAAATATTTGATTTTATTCATTATTTTTATAGACCCGCCGATGCCCGGATAGCTTACCGAATCGCAGTCGTCGCGGCTACGGTTTGCAACACCATGCGAAACCGGCGCGCAGGCTGTCGAAGTACCGCACAATCCCGCTTTTTATTATTTCCCCTTACGGAAACCATGACCTCACCAGCAGAATCCCCGAACGCGCGCGCCAAACTGGCCGCAAGCATCGAAGCCCCGCATGCGCAAAGCCTGATCATTGCGCTGATCCTCGTCAACGCCGTGATCCTCGGCCTCGAAACCAGCCCGGCCGTGATGGCCAACTGGGGCGGACTGCTGATGCGGCTCGACCAGGCCATCCTCGCCGTGTTCGTGATCGAGCTGGTGATACGCCTTGTCGCCCACGGCTGGCGCTTTTTCCGAGATCCCTGGAGCGTGTTTGATTTCATCGTCATTGCCATCGCGCTGTTGCCGGCCACCGGCCCCTTCGCGGTGCTGCGCGCCCTGCGGGTGCTGCGGGTGCTGCGCCTGCTGACGATGGTGCCCAACATGCGGCGCGTGGTCGGCGGACTGCTGGCGGCGATTCCGGGGCTCGCATCGGTGTTCGGCATCCTGTCGATCATTTTCTATGTCGCGTCGGTGATCGCCACCAAACTTTTCGGCGGGCAGTTTCCGGAGTGGTTCGGCAGCCTGGGCAGCAGCGCCTACACGCTGTTCCAGGTGATGACGCTGGAGAGCTGGTCAATGGGCATCGCGAGGCCTGTCATCGAGGCGTTTCCGCATGCCTGGATATTCTTCGTGCTGTTCATCCTGATCTCGACCTTCACGATGCTCAACCTGTTCATCGCGGTGATCGTCAACGCAATCCAGGCTGAGCACGAGGTCGGGATTCACGACAAGAAAGACGGTGACACAATGCCGCCGGAAAACGGGCTGCGGGAAGAAGTGCGCGCGATGCGCAACGAACTGCAGGAGCTGCGCCGCCTGCTGGAGCGGCAGGTCGCCCGATAGTCCCTTTCCTTCAAAACAAAAAAGCCACCTGAGGGTGGCTTTTTTGTTTTGGTGGAGTGGAGGAGGATCGAACTCCCGACCTTCGCATTGCGAACGCGACGCTCTCCCAGCTGAGCTACCACCCCGAAAAGAGGGGCGGATTTTACCCGCTTGCCGGGCAGGCGGCAAATCAGCCTGCTGCTGCGGGGCGGGCAGATATAATCGGCCCGATTCCGGAACAATGACGCCCGCCATGGACATCAAGCCCCCCTACGGTTATCAGGAAATCGTCCCGCTCAGCAAGACCCACCGGGTGCTGTTACCCGAGGAATGGCGGCTGCCGGTGCTGTTCCGCAATCTCACCGCGCTGCCGCTGTCCTTTTCGGAACTGGGGGTGGCCGTGCGCGATTACCCGATCACCTTCATTTCCGGGGGCGGCGGCGCCAGCTTTGTCGCGATGGCCATTCTCGGCGTCGAGCCGCAGCAGAATCTTTTCGTCACCGCGGATGACAGCTGGGATGCGCAGGCCTATCTGCCGGCCTATGTGCGCCGTTACCCCTTCTGCATGACCCGCGTCACCGTCGACGGGCAGGAACAAGCGGAGCG
>JAEYXO010000012.1 GCA_023431245.1 Pseudomonadota bacterium
CTGCTGGCGAAGCTGCGCACGCGGCTGCAGCAGGAGGGCATCCTCGCCTCGACGGTGATTCCCGGCCAGGAGGCGGCGGAAGAGGAGAAATTCCGCGATTACTACGCCTATTCCGAAGCCCTCCGCAGCATCCCCTCGCACCGCGCGCTGGAGCTGTTCCGCGGCCGCGCACAGGGCGTGCTGAGCATGCAACTGGGGCTGGGCGAGGCGCTGGAGGCGGAGAACCCGCATCCCTGCGCGGCGATGGTGGCGGCGCATTTCGGCATCGAGAACCGCAAGCGGCCGGCGGATGCCTGGCTGGCGAACGTCTGCCAGTGGACCTGGAAGGTGAAGCTGCAGCTGCATCTGAGCACCGAACTGATGGTCGAGCTGCGAGAACGCGCCGAGGCCGAGGCGATCCGCATTTTCGGACGCAATCTGCATGACCTGCTGCTCGCGGCGCCGGCCGGCCCGCGCGCGGTGCTCGGACTCGATCCGGGACTGCGCACCGGCTGCAAGGTGGCGGTGGTCGATGCCACCGGCAAGTTGCTGGATACCGCGACGATCTACCCGCATGCGCCGCGCAACGACATCGAAGGCTCGCTGGCGACGCTGGGACGGCTGGTGGTCGCGCATGGCGTCGACCTGATCGCCATCGGCAACGGCACCGCGAGCCGCGAAACCGATCGCCTCGCCGGAGAGTTGATCAAGCGCGTGGCAGCGGTGAAGCCGGGCTACAAGCTGGCGCGTGTCGTGGTCAGCGAGGCCGGCGCGTCGGTGTATTCGGCGTCCGCCTTTGCGGCGGCGGAATTTCCCGATCTGGACGTGAGCCTGCGCGGCGCAGTGTCGATCGCGCGGCGCATCCAGGACCCGCTGGCCGAGCTGGTGAAAATCGAGCCCAAGGCGATCGGCGTCGGCCAGTACCAGCACGACGTCAACCAGCGCGCGCTGGCGAAGGCCCTGGATGCGACGGTGGAAGACTGCGTCAACGCCGTCGGCGTCGATGTCAACACCGCTTCGGCGCCGCTGCTCGCGCGGGTGTCGGGTCTCAATGCAACGCTGGCACGCAACATCGTCGAATACCGCGACGCCCATGGCCCGTTTCCGGACCGCGACACGATCCGCAAGGTGCCGCGGCTGGGCGACAAGACCTTCGAGCAGGCGGCGGGTTTCCTGCGCATCAACAACGGGCGCAATCCGCTGGACCGTTCCGCGGTGCACCCCGAGGCCTATCCGGTGGTCGAGCGCATCCTGGCGCGTATCGGCAAGGAAGTCTCCGAAGTGATGGGCCAGACCGCGCTGCTGAAAACGCTGTCGGCGGCGGATTTTGCCGACGAACGTTTCGGCGTGCCGACGGTGCGCGACATCCTCGCCGAACTGGAAAAACCGGGCCGCGACCCGCGCCCCGAATTCCGCATGGCTGCCTTCGAGGAAGGCATCGAGACGCTGGCCGACCTGCAGCCCGGCATGATCCTGGAAGGCACGGTGACCAATGTCGCCGCTTTCGGTGCTTTCGTCGACATCGGCGTACACCAGGACGGCCTGGTCCACATCTCGGTGCTGTCGAACCGCTACGTCAAGGACCCGCACGAGGTCGTGAAGCCGGGGCAGATCGTCAAGGTGCGCGTGATGGAGGTCGACCTCAAGCGCCAGCGTATCGCGCTGAGCATGCGGCTCGACAGCCCTGACAGTGCGGCGCCGCGGCGCGACGCCCCCGCGCGTTCGGCGGATGCGGGGGAGGCGGGCCGTCGCCAGGCCGGTCGCCAGCATCCGGACACACGGCAGGCGGGCCCGGGGTCCCGGGATGCACCGATGAACGCAATGGCCCTGGCTTTCGCGAAACTGAAAAAATAAACCGCGGAGCCCGGAGCCCGGGCCATGCCGGGCTGGAGGCCTTGTGGCCTTCGCACTGAAGCCGGTGTGGCGGCACACTGTCGCGAAACACGGCGGGTGAACAAATTCTCCGTTTGGGCGTCACAGCGAAGGCTGTCGCGGTTCCGGTGCGGCCTGTCTTCGCTTATCATCAAAAAAACAATGGTTTCGCGGCGTTGTTCCCGGCAGGGCCGCAGTGTGTGCCATGGACAGTCTCCGGGAAGCCGCAACAACCCGTTGAACGAAGTGTTTTGACCAGGCGCCGATGCTTGTACTCTCGCTCGTACTGATCCCCTTCCTCGGCAGCGCCCTTGCCGCGGTGCTGCCCCAGCGCGCGCGCAACAGCGAGTTCTGGCTGGCGGCGGGGGTCTGCGTCTATGCCCTGGTGGCGACGGCCAGCCTCTATAACGAGGTGGCCGCCGGCGCCGTGCTGCGTGAGGAATTCGCCTGGCTGCCGGACCAGGGCCTGGATTTCGTGCTGCGGGTCGACGGCCTGGCCTGGGTGTTCGCGATGCTGGTGCTCGCCATCGGGCTGCTGGTTGTGCTGTATGCGCGCTACTACATGTCCCCGGAAGACCCGGTGCCGCGGTTTTTCTCCTTCCTGATGGCCTTCATGGGGTCGATGCTCGGCATCGTCCTCTCCGGCAACCTGGTGCAGCTCGTGGTGTTCTGGGAGCTCACGAGCCTGACCTCGTTCCTGCTGATCGGTTACTGGCATCACCGCGCGGATGCCCGGCGCGGCGCGCGCATGGCTTTCACGGTGACGGCCACCGGCGGCCTGTGTCTGCTGGCCGGCGTGCTGGTGCTGGGATACATCGTCGGCAGTTATGACCTGGACGTTGTGCTGGCGGCGGGGGACCAGATCCGCGGGCATGACCTGTACCTGGCGGCCCTGCTGCTGATCGCGCTGGGCGCGCTGACGAAAAGCGCTCAGTTTCCCTTCCATTTCTGGCTGCCGCATGCGATGGCCGCGCCGACACCGGTGTCCGCCTTCCTGCACTCGGCGACCATGGTCAAGGCGGGCGTATTTCTGCTGGTTCGCCTGTGGCCCGCGCTCTCGGGGACGCCGGAATGGTTCTGGATCATCGGCAGCGCCGGTGCGCTGACCCTGCTGATCGGCGCTTTTGTCGCGATTTTTCAGCACGACCTCAAGGGGCTGCTGGCCTATTCGACGATCAGTCATCTCGGGCTGATCACGCTGCTGATCGGCATGGGCACGCCGCTCGCCGTGGTCGCCGCCATATTCCATATCCTGAACCATGCGACCTTCAAGGCCTCGCTGTTTATGGCCGCAGGCATCATCGACCACGAGACCGGCACCCGCGACATGCGCATTTTGCGCGGCCTGCGCCGCAAGCTGCCGGTCACGGCGGCCCTGGCGATCTGTGCCAGCGCGGCGATGGCGGGCGTGCCGCTGTTCAACGGCTTCCTGTCGAAGGAGATGTTCTTTGCCGAGGCCTTCTACCATGGTGGCGACCAGGACTGGGAATTGTCGGCGATGGCGCTGGCCATGGGTATTTTCAGCGTGACTTATTCGCTGCGTTTCATTTCGATTTTCTTCGGCGAGCCCTCGAAGGACCTGCCGCGCGATCCCCACGAGCCGCCGCGCTGGATGCGGCTGCCGGTCGAACTGCTGGTGCTGGCCTGCCTGGTGGTGGGCATCATGCCGGCCCTGAGCATAGGCCCCGTGCTGCACCTGGCGGTCACCGCCACGCTCGGTGCGGATTCGCCGCCCTATGACCTTGCGGCATGGCATGGCCTCAACATACCGCTGGTGATGAGCCTCATCGCGCTGGGCGGCGGCGTGATTTTCTACATCATCCTGCGCCGCTACTTCAACTTGCGGGAGCGCGCGAGGGCGCCGGTGCTGCACCGCTTCAGCGGCGCCCAGATCTACGAGTCGGCGCTGCTGGCGCTGACACGCTCGGCGGAGTGGCTGCTGCGGCGCCTCGGCACGGAGCAGTTGCAGCCGCAGCTGTTTCTGGTGATGCTGGCGCTGCTGGTGATTCCACTGCTGCTGGCCGGTTTACCTGGCGAATGGACGCGGATTCCGCTGCAGGACTTTGATCCGTACTTCGCCGGTATCTGGCTCATCGGCGGCGGATGCGCCATTGCCGGCGCCTGGATGGCCAAGTTCCACCGGCTGGCGGCGCTGATCCTGATCGGCGGCACCGGCATTGTCACGGCCGTGACCTTCCTCTGGCTGTCGGCGCCGGACCTTGCGCTGACGCAGTTGATGGTGGAGACGGTCACCGTGGTGCTGATCCTGCTGGGGCTGCGCTGGCTGCCACCCAGAGTGCCGGAGCTGTATGCGTCGACGCCCGCCGTCGTCTGGCTGCGCCGCGGTCGCGACATGCTGCTTGCGGTCGGCGGCGGCCTGGCAATGGCCGCGCTCAGTTATGCGGTCCTTGTGCATCCGGCCACCGACACCATTTCGGATTTTTTCCTGCTGAAAGCACTGGGCGAAGGCGGGGGCAGCAATGTCGTCAACGTGCTGCTGGTCGATT
>JAEYXO010000060.1 GCA_023431245.1 Pseudomonadota bacterium
GCCCCGCAGGCACATCGGCGCTCCAATGCGCCGCGGACAGCTCCCAGTAACCGCCGACGTGGCGGCCGCCGCTGCCGAGCCAGCGCTGCTGCCATTGCCACTGCGCGCCGAGGCGCGCCATTTCATAATTGCCGTTCTTGCCGAATTCCGCCGACACACCGTCCAGCGCCGACGCCGGAACCGCCACTGTCGCCAGCACGGCGGACATGGCGATCCGTGCCACCATACCCCTGGCACCACCCATTTCCCGTTCCCCTGTTGCGTCACCTGTGGCGGCAGCGCCGCCTTCTTGTTTGAACTGCCCGTTCCGACTGCTTCACCGCACATCACACACGCCGTCGCCGGCAAGCCGCGGCGGCACTGCCGCCGCGGCAAATGGGTGGCGAGCCTGACCCCCGGCACTCGCATTAAATAGCTGTGGCTGCTTCCTTCCGGACCTGACCAGATTCACTACCATGCGATGCGGGGAGGCCCGCCGTAAGAAAGTCGTAAGTATGCACGCTCAAAGCATTTTTTGCCACGTTAACGGATGCCCGAAGTCTTTACAAGGCGGAGGGTTAATGCTTCCATAACAGTCAAAGAAAACCGGCAGCAGTCCGCGCAGACCTGCCGTTCGGCACGATCAATCAGGAAGCCCCATACCGGAGGAGCACCATGTCGACCACGCCATCCGCCACCATCACATCCGTACTCCAGGAAAACCGCGTCTTTCCGCCGCCGCAGGCGATGGTCGACAAGGCCAACATTTCCGGCATGGCCGCCTACCACGCGCTCTGCGCGGAAGCCGAAAAGGACTACACCGGCTTCTGGGCAGGCCTCGCCCGCGAGCACCTGCTGTGGAAAAAACCGTTCACCAAGACCCTGGACGATTCGAAAGCGCCGTTCTTCCGCTGGTTCGAGGACGGCACGCTGAACGCCTCCTACAACTGCCTTGACCGCCACCTGCAGACCCAGCCCGACAAGACCGCCGTCATCTTCGAGGCCGACGACGGGAAAATCACCCGCGCCAGCTACCGCGACCTCCACGCCCGCACCTGCAGGATGGCCAACGGCCTGAAGTCCCGCGGCATCAAAAAGGGCGATCGGGTCATCATCTACATGCCGATGTCCATCGAGGCCATTGTCGCGATGCAGGCCTGCGCCCGCATCGGCGCCGTCCACTCGGTGGTATTCGGCGGCTTCTCCGCCAAAAGCCTGCATGAACGCATCATCGACGCCGGCGCCGTGGCGGTGCTGACCGCCGACGAGCAGATGCGCGGCGGCAAGCCCCTGCCGCTGAAGGTCGCCGTCGATGAAGCCCTGGCGATGGGCGGCTGCGACAGCATCAAGTCGGTGATCACCTACCGGCGCACCGGAGGACAGGTCAACTGGAATCCCGCGGTCGACGTCTGGTTGCATGACCTGGTGAAAGACCAGCCGGAACAGTGCGAACCGGAATGGGTCGATGCCGAACACCCGCTGTTCATCCTCTACACCTCGGGCTCCACCGGCAAACCGAAGGGCATCCAGCACTCCACCGGCGGCTACCTGCTGTGGACCATCCTGACAATGAAATGGACCTTCGACCACAAGCCCGACGACGTGTTCTGGTGCACGGCGGATGTCGGCTGGGTCACCGGCCATTCCTATGTCTGTTACGGCCCGCTGGCCTGCGGCGGCACCGAAGTCGTGTTCGAGGGCGTGCCCACGTACCCCGACGCCGGCCGTTTCTGGAAAATGATCCAGGACCACAAGGTCACCGTCTTCTACACTGCGCCCACGGCGATCCGCTCGCTGATCAAGGCCGGCGGCGACTTGCCGAAAAAATACGACCTGTCGACGCTGCGCATCCTCGGCACCGTCGGGGAGCCGATCAACCCCGAAGCCTGGATGTGGTATCACGACACCGTCGGCGGCGGCCGCTGCCCGATCGTCGACACCTGGTGGCAGACCGAAACCGGCGGCCACATGATCACGCCGCTGCCCGGCGCCACGCCGACCAAGCCCGGCTCGGCGACGCTGCCGCTGCCCGGCGTCATCGCCGACATCGTCGATGAAACTGGGCAATCCGTCGGCAAGGGCAAGGGCGGCATCCTCGTCATCAAGAAACCCTGGCCGTCGATGCTGCGCACGATCTGGGGTGATCCCGAGCGTTTCAGGAAGACCTACTTCCCCGAGGATTTCCACGGCAACTACTACCTCGCCGGCGACGGCGCGACCTATGACGAGGACGGCTACATCCGCATCATGGGCCGCATCGACGACGTACTGAACGTCTCCGGCCACCGCCTCGGCACCATGGAAATCGAGTCTGCGCTGGTCGCCAATACCGGCCTCGTGGCCGAAGCCGCGGTCGTCGGCCGCCCCGATGACCTCACCGGCGAAGCGGTGGTCGCCTTCGTCGTGCTGAAGCAGGCGCGTCCGGAAGGCGAAGACGCGAAAAAGCTGGTGAAGCAGCTGCAGGACTGGGTCGGCAAGGAAATCGGCCCCATCGCCAAGCCGCGCGACATCCGCTTTGGCGACAATCTGCCGAAAACCCGCTCCGGCAAGATCATGCGCCGGTTGCTGCGCTCAATCGCCAAGGGCGAGGACATCCAGCAGGACGTATCGACGCTGGAGAATCCGGCCATCCTCGACCAGCTGAAGCAGCCGCCGAAATAGGCTGACCCGGTGAACCCGCCGCGCCCCGTCACCGTGGAGGCGCCATGAACGGCCCGCCGCTGAAAGGGCAGCGCCTGGTGGCGCTGTTCCTGCTCGGCTGCCTGCTGTTCAATTTTCCGCTGCTGTCGCTGTTTGCCGGCAGCACCCGCCTCTGGGGCATCCC
>JAEYXO010000070.1 GCA_023431245.1 Pseudomonadota bacterium
GCGCTGGCGGCGAGCAACGTGATCCGTGCCGGCGACATCGTGTTTCATTGCAGCGGTTCGCAGCCTTCGTCGCTGTTGTCACCGCTGGCCGCAGCGGGCGCGCGCATCGCCAGCGTTCATCCACTGAAAAGTTTTGCCGATCCGGCTGCAGCCGTGAATGCCTTCGCCGGCACCTGGTGCACGGCCGAAGGGGATGCGGCAGCCATCGCGGTATTGAAGCCGCTGTTCGAGGGACTCGGCGCGCAGGTCGCGACCCTCGATCCCGCCGGCAAGACGCTGTACCACGCGGCGAGTGTGCTGGTCTGCAACGACCTTGTTGCGCTGATGGAGGCGGGCCTGCGGCTGTACGAAAAAGCCGGACTCGATCGCGCGACCGCGCAGCAGATGATGGAACCACTGGTGCGCGAGACGCTGGACAATGTGTTCGCGCTGGGCACCGTGCGCGCGCTGACCGGGCCGGTGGCGCGCGGTGATGCGGAGGTGGTGCAGCGGCAACTGGCTGCACTGGAGAATGTCGATCCGCAGATCGCGGCGGCGTACCGCGCGCTGAATGCGATTGCGCTGGAACTGGCGCGGGCGCAGGGCGGTGCGCCGCAGGCGGCGCTGGATGCGGTGGGGCAGGTGCTGGAGAGGCATGACCCACAGAAGCGCTGAAACCTTGTGCAATAATCGCGACGCGGGATTACAACAATTAATCGAAGTTCGGCAGGCCGGGGCAATACAGGGGGGGTGTCATGAGTCATAGCGTCATCGTTGCCGTGCTCGCGTTTGCAGTCACGGCTCTGGGTTCCGGGGGCGCCGCAGCCGCGCAACAATGCGAAGGACTGCAAAGGCTGTCGCTGGCTGGTGCCAGCGTGCTGGCGGTGCAGGCAGTGGCGGCGGGGGGGCTGTCGGTCAAGGAGGTGCCCAGGGGCACCGAGGCGCAGGTGCGGAATGTCCTGGCGAAACTGCCTGCTTTCTGCCGCGTGGTGATTTCGGCAAAGCCCGGTCCCGGCTCGGACATACGCATCGAGGTCTGGCTCCCGGCCAAGGGCTGGAACGGCAGATTGCAGGCGGTCGGCGACGGCGGCCTTGCAGGCTACATCCCCTACGCGCTGATGGCGCCGGCGCTCGCCGACGGTTATGCCACCACCGGCACGGACACCGGGCATGTCGGCGCCAGCGCCGATTTCATGCCGGGGAACATGGACAAGCTGCTGGATTTTGCCTATCGCTCGACGCACGAGATGGCGAAGGCGGCGAAGGCGGTGGTCGCCGCGCATTACGGCAAGCCACCGGCCCGTTCGTATTACAACGCCTGTTCAGGCGGCGGACGCCACGGCCTGACCAGCGCGCAACGCTATCCGGGGGACTTTGACGGCATCGTTGCGGGCGCGCCGTCGTGGAACCAGGCGCGGCTGGATGCAGGGCGCATCGGCATCAACCTGACTGTGAACCGCACGCCGGACCACCGGATACCGGCGAGCAAGTACCCGATGATCCACAGCGCGGTGATGAAAGCCTGCGACGGGCTCGACGGCGTTGTCGATGGCATCATCGAGAATCCCCGTGAGTGCCGCTTCGACTACGCCTCACTGCTGTGCAAGGGCGGGGACAATGCAAACTGCCTGACTGCGGCACAGGTCGATTCGGCCAGGACGCTGACTTCGCCCTTTCGCGATCCGGCCAGCGGCAAGGTGTTGCTGGGCGCCCATCTGCGTCCGGGCAGCGAGCTGCAATGGGCGACGCTGGCCAGTCCGAAACCGCTGGCGAATCCGCTCGCACGGGTGCGCAATTTCCACCTCAAGGACAGAAACGCGCAGTTCAGCCTGGAAAGCATTCCCGATGACATCGAGCTCGCGGCGCGCATGGACAAGGGGCTGCTGGCTTCCGACAACTACGATCTGAGGCCGTTTTTTGCCCGCGGCGGCAAGCTGCTGATGTGGCATGGCTGGTCGGATCCGCAGGTGCCCGCCGAGGGCAGCATCATTTATTACGAGAACGTGCGCGCCACGGTCGGACCGGCCGCCGAAGGGGCGATGACGCTGTTCATGCTGCCGGGTGTTCTGCATTGTCGCGGCGGCCCCGGCGCCGACCACTTCGACCGCATGGGCGAAATCACGGCCTGGGTCGAGAAGGGACAGCAGCCCTCGCGCATCATCGCCCGGCGCATGTCCGGTGGCCAGGTCGAAAGCACGCGCGCCTTGTGCGCCTATCCGCAGGTTGCGCGCTACATCGGCACGGGGGATACAAAACTTGCGGAGAATTATTCCTGCGTTATGCCGACAAAAAAGTAAATAAAATCAAATACTTATAATGTTTCACGGCAGGCAGGCCCGGCCGGCCGCGCCATTTCCGCTTGTTACAATCGGGCGATGAACAAACCCCTGATTGTTGCAACAGCGCCTGATGCGCTGGATGCGATCCGCGCGCAGGTCATGCGCGGCATTGCGCTCAACCGCGAGCCCGGTTACCACTTCGCCGGCAATTTTCTTGATCTCTCGTACGACCATGTCGGCACCGACTACACCGCGCTGTCGGTGGATGTCGCGCCGCATTGCGCGCAGGCCGACGGCCAGCTCGGCATGGCGGGTTTCGCGATCCTCGCCGACCTGGTGATGGCGGCGGCGGTGCGCGCCGGGCTGCCTTCGCACACGCGGCTGGCGACGGTGACGATGAATTTGCAGTTCACCGGCTCGCCGCGTACCGGAAGGCTCGACGGTCGCGGTGCGATGCTGGGTTTTGTCGAAGGCGCGGCAGGGCGGCAGGGCGTCAGCACGGTGCAGATCGGCAATGACGCGGGACCGGTATGCACGGGCACCGGCACCTTCATGATCCTGAAGCCGCCGAAGGGAGTCGAGCTGCATCCGGTGCCGCATCGCCGCCGCGGCGAGAATCCGACGCCGGAGATTCCCGGCGGCAAGCTGCGTCCCGACGAGAAAAAAGTCATCGCCATCGCGGAAGACGCGCTGGCGCAGACGCAGGCGCGCGGCGGCGCCTTCATCGACCGTTTCTGGAGCGTCGAGGCAAAACATGTCGCCGGCGGCGCGCAGTCGGTGGTGAAGAACGGGCCGCATATCGGCAACCGTGTCGGCCATGTGCAGGGCGGCATCCTGCTCGGGCTCGCTGCCGACAACGCGGTGGCGGCGCTGACGCCGCACTGGCAGCTGACCGCGCTGTCGGCCTGGTACATCAGTCCCGGCGAAGGCCGCACGCTGCGCATCCGCTCGAAGGTGGTGCACCACGGCCGGCTGGTCGCGGTGGTGCGCACCGAAGTCACTGGCAAGGGCCGCGACGGCGGCCGCCGCAAGGTCTTCGAGCTGATGACCACCCACGCCTATCGCGCGGAGCAGGCCTGACAGGCCATGGCGCTGCGCACGCTCTCGGGCAAACACGCCGACCCGCGCAAGGGCCGCGGCGCCGGCGTCAATCCGGAGGGGCGTTTCGAGCAGGCCGAACGCGAAGCTTTTGACGACGGCTGGGACAGCGCGGCGCAGGAGGAAGAACGCGCGCTGAAGACCGTGGTCAGCGACGAGCGCGCGAAATCGATCATCGCCCGCAACGATTCGCCGGATATTCCCTTCACGCAGTCGATCAATCCTTACCAGGGCTGCGAACACGGCTGCATCTACTGTTATGCGCGGCCCAGCCATGCCTACCGCAACCTGTCGCCGGGGATCGATTTCGAGACGCGGATTTTCGCCAAGATCAATGCTCCCGAGTTGCTGCGCCGGGAACTGTCGAAACCCGGTTATCGCTGCGAGCTGATCGCGCTCGGCGCCAACACCGATCCCTACCAGCCGGCGGAGCGCGACAGGCGCATCACCCGCGGCATCCTCGAGGTCTGCGCCGAGTTCAACCAGCCGGTGGGCATCGTCACCAAGAATGCGCTGGTCGAGCGCGACATCGACATCCTCGCGCCGATGGCCAAGAAGGGCCTGGCGGAGGTGTTCGTGTCGGTGACCACGCTGGACCACGAACTGGCGCGGCGCATGGAGCCGCGCTGCACGGCGCCCACGCGGCGGCTGCAGGCCGTGCGTGCGCTGGCGGATGCGGGGATACCGGCCGGCGTGATGGTGGCGCCGGTGGTGCCCTTCCTCAACGATCACGAGATCGAGGCACTGGTCGCCGCGGCGGCGGCACACGGCGCGCAGCGCTGCGCGTACATCCTGATGCGTCTGCCCTACGAGGTGAAGACGCTGTTCCGCGACTGGCTGGAGCGGCATTACCCGCTGAAGGCCGCGCACGTGATGAGCCGGGTGCAGGCGCTGCGCGGCGGCAAGGACAACGATCCGGAGTTCGACAGCCGCATGCGCGGCAGCGGCGAATTTGCGAAACTGCTGGCGCAGCGTTTCGATGTCGCCTGCAAAAAGGCCGGCCTTAACCAGGCGCGGCGCGGCGAAGGCATCCGGCGCGACACCTCGCAGTTCCGCGTGCCGGGGGTGATGAAGCAGGGGGATTTGTTTTAAAGTCAAAGTCAAAGGCAGCCACAGAGGTCACAGAGGACACAGAGGAAACCCGTCATCGAGGCCTTGTTGCAGAAGATTTCGGTTTTTGCTTTTGAAGTTCTCTGTGTTCTCCGTGTCCTCTGTGGCTAAAAGCTTTTGAAGTTATTTCATTCTCAGGAGGCGGCATGAAAACGGAAGTGGCGCTGTATGTCGACGAGGCCCTGGGC
>JAEYXO010000071.1 GCA_023431245.1 Pseudomonadota bacterium
CGCGTTGAATTCGTGCTCCAGGAAATCGGCACCTGGCCGGCCCTGCGCGTGATCAGCGCGCTGCGCGAGGAAAACCGCTGGCACCATTTCGGCGGGGGCGGCACAGACCATGCCGCCAAGCGCGGCCTGCTCGAGGCCCTGTGCCCCGCGAGCCCGGCATGGCGTGAAGCCGCGGCCACCCTGGGCTCAGACCTGGTGTACCGGGCCGCAGCATGGCTGTTCGCGGAGCGGCAGCCATGAGCTGCGAACTGTGCAACACCCCCGGCGGCCCGCTGCTGTGGCAGGACGCGCGCTGCCGCGTGATCGGTGTCGACGAGCCCGGTTACCCCGGATTCTGCCGTGTCATCTGGAATGCGCATGTGAAGGAAATGAGCGATCTGGATGCCGCTGACCGCGCCCACTGCATGGCCGTGGTGTTCGCTGTCGAGCAGGCCCTGCGCACGCTGATGCAGCCGGACAAGATCAATGTCGCGAGCCTCGGCAACATGGTGGCCCATGTGCACTGGCATGTGATCCCGCGGTTTGCCGACGACCCGCATTTTCCGCAACCCATCTGGGGCACGCGCCAGCGCGAATACCGCGGCACGCGCAGCGCGGACTATCGGCAGCTCGCCGCCGCCATTGCGGAAAGTCTTAAAAAATATCAATAAAATCAAATAGTTATGTCATGCGCTGCGGGCATCGGCAGCAGGTTGCCGCAGCAGCGTCCGGCTGTCCGGAAACGCCACGCTGAAACAGCTGCCGGCACCCGGCTCGCTGGACACGTCGAACCGTGCCGCATGACGGTTGACCACGTGCTTGACAATGGCCAGCCCGAGCCCGGTGCCGCCGGTCTCCCGTGAGCGGCCGCGATCCACCCGGTAGAAACGTTCGGTCAGCCGCGGCAGGTGCTGGGGTGCGATGCCGATGCCGGTATCGCGCACCGCGAACACGGCCCCGCCGTCGACATCCTTCCACGACAGGGTGATCTCGCCGCCGGCAGGCGTGTAACGGATCGCATTGCTGACAAGATTGCCGAAGGCGCTGCGCAACTCGTCCTCCGCGCCGCTGACCCAGGCATCGCTTTCCAGCAGCAGGGTCACCTTGTGGCGCCCGCCGGACAGCGCCAGCGCGTCGTGATACAGCGCCCGCGCAATGTCGGGCACGTTCACCGGTTCCTCCCGTGCCGGATTCCCCGCCGACTCGAGGCGCGACAGCGTCAGCAGATCCTCGACCAGGGTCTGCATGCGTTTCGCCTGTTCGCTCATCATCGGCACCGAACGCCGGATCAGCTCCGGGTTCGGGGTCTCCATGTCGGCGATGGTTTCGAGGAAACCGCCGATCACCGTCAGCGGCGTGCGCAGTTCGTGCGACACGTTGGCGACAAAGTCGCGGCGCATGGTCTCCACGCGCTCGCGGTCGGTGACGTCGCGGCTGATGATCAGCTTGCGGTTGGCTTCGTAGGGCACGATCAGCACCGACAGGATCAGGTCGCCGCCGCGGGTGCTGCGCAGCGTCAGCGGCTCGGCATAACCCTCGGCATCCAGCGCCTCGACAAACGGCGGCTGGCGCACGAGGTGTGTGACCAGCTGGCCGATGTCGCGTTTTGCATCGAGGCCGAAATACAGCTCGGCCCTGGGATTGCACCACTCGATCTGGTTTTTGCCGTCAACGATCACCAGGCCGTCGGGCATCGCCATGCCGGCCTTCTGGAAATCCTGCAGCGTCGCGGTGAGCCGTGATTCGCTGCGCCTCTGGCGGCGCAACAGGTGGTAGAAGGCCGCGAACACGTCCTCCCAGGGTCCCGAGCTGTCGGGCAGCGCCTCGGGGCGCGGATCGGCCAGCCAGCTCGACAAGCGGGCAAGGTTGCGCACGTGGTACAGCAGCAGCAACAGCAGCAGCAGCGCCGCGAAGCCCAGCGCCTGTTCCGCGCCGGCAATCAGCCAGGCCAGCAGCGCGGCACCGGCCACCGCCGCGAGGCGCCACATGAAACCGAGCCAGATCGTGTTCAAGCCTGCACCTTTTCCCGGCACCATTTCCCGCGCCGATTATCTCACGCGGACGCCGGGCCCGATGCGCCCGCTCAATTCACCGAGAAGCGGTATCCCGAACTGCGCACGGTCTGCACCAGGCTGTCGTGGCCGCCGGGCTCGAGCGCCTTGCGCAGGCGCCGGATGTGCACATCGACCGTGCGTTCCTCGACAAACACGTGATCGCCCCAGACATGGTCGAGCAGCTGCACCCGCGTGTAGACGCGCTCGGGATGGGTCATGAAAAAATGCAGCAGCCGGAACTCGGTGGGGCCGAGCTGCAGCGGCGCACCATTGCCGGTCACACGATGGCTCGCGGGATCGAGGCGCAGGCCGGCGACCTCGATGACGTCGTCCGTGGCCTGCGGCGAGCGCCGCCGCAGCACTGCCTTGACCCGCGCATTGAGTTCCCGCGGTGAAAACGGCTTGGTGATGTAGTCATCGGCGCCGGTTTCCAGCCCCGCCAGCTTGTCCTGTTCCTCGGCACGCGCGGTCAGCATGATCAGCGGCACACCCTGGGTGCGCTTGTCGCCGCGCAGGCGGCGCGCAAATTCGACGCCGTTGATGCCGGGCAGCATCCAGTCGAGCACGATCAGGTCCGGCAGTTCGTCCCGCACCATGCCCATCGCCTGCTCGGCCGATTCGGCCCGTAGCGTGCGGTGCCCGGCCAGTTCCAGGTTGCAGGCCACCAGTTCCTGGATTGCCGGCTCGTCTTCGACCACGAGTATTGTTGCCGCCATGGAAACTCCGGGCAGATTGAACAGACCCGGATATTATGACTCCGTTGTTACAGCCGCATGACAGCTTGCCGCCGGAACAGCGCAAACCCTTGCCGCGACGGCGGCTTTTCCCGCGTTCGCGGGACCGGTTATGATGCGCGTCCCGAATCCCGACATCCCGCGGACCGCCATGGCCGGACTTAACAAAAACGTGCCCCAACCCACCGAAATCACCCTGCACCAGGCCACGCGCGCGCTGGAAATCGCCTTTGCCGACGGCAAATCCTTCCGCCTGCCCTGCGAATTCCTGCGCGTGTTCTCGCCCTCGGCCGAAGTCCGCGGCCACGGACCGGGCCAGGAAACCCTGCAGACCGGAAAAAAGGACGTCACGATCACCGGGATCGAACCGGTCGGGCAGTACGCGATCCAGCTGCGTTTCTCCGACGGCCACGACACCGGCATCTATTCCTGGGACCTGCTTTACGATTACGGGATGAACCAGGACGCCATGTGGCAGGATTACCTGAAGCGCCTGCAGGATGCCGGCGCCCGCCGCGAAGCCTGAACACGGCATGAGCAAGACCACCGATTTCGGATTCAGCAAGGTCGCCGAGGACGAGAAGGCGCGCAAGGTCGCCGAGGTTTTCGACTCGGTTGCATCGCGCTACGACCTGATGAACGACCTGATGTCGGCGGGCCTGCACCGGCTGTGGAAACGTTTCGCCGTCGAGCAGAGCCTGACCCGGCCCGGGGAACGCGTGCTCGATGTCGCCGGCGGCACCGGCGACCTGACGCGGCTGTTCGCGCAGCGCGTCGGCCCGCGCGGCTCCGTGGTGCTCACTGACATCAACGGCCCGATGCTGCGCTGCGGACGCGACCGCCTGATGGATGAAGGCCTGGTCGTACCCGCCGTGCAGTGTGATGCCGAAAAACTGCCCTTCCCCGACGCCCACTTCGACTGCGTCTGCGTCGCCTTCGGCCTGCGCAACATGACGCACAAGGATGTCGCGATCACCGAAATGCAGCGCGTGCTGCGACCGGGCGGCCGCCTGCTGGTGCTGGAGTTTTCGCGGGTCTGGCAGCCGCTGGCGCCGCTCTACGACGCCTATTCCTTCCAGGTGCTGCCGCGCATGGGCAAGCTGGTGACCAACGATGCCGACAGCTACCGCTACCTCGCCGAATCGATCCGCATGCATCCCGACCAGGACACGCTGAAGCAGATGATGCTCGATGCCGGACTCGAACGGGTCGAGTATTTCAACCTCGCGGCGGGAGTGGTCGCGCTGCATCGCGGCTTCCGTTTCTGAGCCGCCGCATCCATTGCAGTGCACTGATTTCATTCATTATTCTTATTAATGCCGGACCCGCGGGTGATCGCTATAATGGGCCGGTATAACCTGAAGCGGAGACCTTCCATGAAATCCTTCCTGATGGCCATGATTGCCGCCTGCGGCATGGCGCTGATCGCTGTCGACGTCGAAGCCAAGCGCCTCGGCGGTGGCCGCAACCTCGGCATGCAGCGCAATGTCCAGCAGCAGCCCAAGGCCCCGGCGCAACAGCAACAACAGCAGCAAGCGCAACAAGCCCAGCAGTCCGGTACGCCGGCGCAGCAGCCCGCCGCGGCCGCCGGCAACAAATGGATGGGCCCGCTCGCCGGTCTCGCGCTCGGCGCCGGTCTGATGGCCCTGTTCCTGAACAACGGCATCGCCGGCGCGCTCGCCGGCCTGCTGCTGCTCGCCGCGATCGCCGGCGTCGCGGTGATGGCCTTCCGCATGCTGCGCGGTAAAACCGCCACGGCGCCGATGCAGTACGCCGGCAGCGGACCTCAAGCCCTGGGCACCGCCGGCGGCAGCGGTACGGCCGCTCATTCACCGGCTGCGGCGGCCACCACGGGCGGTCGCTGGCCCGCCGACTTCAATGCAAGCGAATTCCTGCGCCACGCCCGGCTCAATTTCGTGCGCCTGCAGGAGGCGCACGATGCCCGTGACGCTGCGGCACTGGCCGACTTCCTGACACCGGACCTGCTCGAGGACATCCGCGCACAGTGGCAGGCCGACGGTGAGTCCTCCGGCAAGACCGACGTGGTGACCTTGGAATCCGAGGTGCTCGACGTCGTCACCGAAGGCCTGCTCTACGTGGTCAGCGTGCGTTTCTCGGGCCTGATCCGCGAGGGCAGCGGCGAACCGCAGTCCTTCGCCGAAATCTGGCACCTGGAAAAACCGCTGCGCGGCAACTCCGGCTGGCTGGTCTCGGGCATCCAGCAGGCCTGAGCCCGGGGGGCGGCCAAACGCCGCCCCTCCCCGTTTTTCATGTTCGACGCCTTCGCCGTCGCACCACTGAACCATCTGTTGCGCGCCAATGCCTGGGCGCGTGAAGCGCTGCAGATCCATGCCGGCAAGACCGTCGTCTTCCGCTGCCTGCCCTTCGAAACCCGCCTTGAAATCCGCGACAGCGGCGAAGTGGCCCCGGCCCCTGCAGCGTCCCTGCCCGCGCTGACGCTGACACTGACGCCGGGTCTGATGTTGCGCGTCGCCGCGCGCGACGACAGCGTCTGGCGCGATGTGCGGAGCGAGGGCGACACCGCGCTCGCCGCGACCATCCACCAGCTGTGGCGCCACCTGCGCTGGGATGCCGAGGAAGACCTGTCGAAAGTGGTCGGCGATGTCGCGGCCCACCGCATCGCCGAATCAGGCCGGACATTGCAGCGCTGGGCGGGATCCGGCGGCGACAACCTCGCGCGCTCCTTCGCCGAATACTGGACCGAGGAGCAGCCGCTGATTGCCGCAAAGGACGATGTCGCCCGCTTCACGGCCGAGGTCGACCGCCTGCGCGACGACCTTGCGCGGCTCGAAAAACGCATCAACCGGCTCGACCGCCGCTGAACCGCGGCGGCTCCGGCCCCCGGCGGCCGGTTAAAATGCGCGGGTGCGCCTCCTCCGCCTGCTGAAAATCCTGCGCGTCGCCCTGCGTTTCGGGCTCGACGAATTCCTGCTCGGCCATGAACGCGTGCGCGTGCTGCGCGCCGCCGTCGGCGGCCTGCTGTTCTGGCGCGACCTGTCCGCCCCGCGCGCCGTGCGACTGCGCCGCGCGCTGGAGACGCTGGGCCCCATCTTCGTCAAGTTCGGCCAGGTGCTGTCGACGCGTCGCGACCTGATGCCGCAGGACATCGCCGACGAGCTGGCGCGGCTGCAGGACCGGGTGCCGCCCTTCCCGGCCGAACAGGCGGAACGGATCCTCCACGAAACCTACGGCAAACCGGTCACCGAAGTGTTCGCCCGTTTCGAACGCGAGCCGGTGGCCAGCGCCTCGGTCGCCCAGGTGCATTTCGCGACCCTGCCCGATGGCCGCGAGGCCGCGGTCAAGGTGCTGCGCCCCGGCATCGCCGCAGTCATCGCCAAGGATGTCGCGCTGATGGACGCTGGCGCGCAACTGCTCGAACTGCTGTGGGCCGACGGCAAGCGCCTGAAGCCGCGCGAGGTCGTCGCCGAATTCGCGCGCCACCTCGAGGATGAGCTCGACCTGATGCGCGAGGCGGCGAATGCCAACCAGCTGCGGCGCAACTTCGCCGGGTCGCCGCTGCTGGCGGTGCCGGAGGTCTACTGGGACTGGTGTTCGACGCAGGTGATGGTGATGCAGCGCATGCAGGGCACACCGGTGTCGGCGGTGGACGAGTTGCGCGCGCAGGGCGTCGACATCCCGAAACTCGCGCGCGCCGGAGTCGAGATCTTCTTCACCCAGGTCTTCCGCGACGGTTTTTTCCATGCCGACATGCACCCCGGCAACATCCTCGTCACCCCGGAAGGCCAGTACGTCGCGCTCGATTTCGGCATCATGGGCACGCTGACCGAGGTCGACAAGCATTATCTGGCCTGCAATTTCATAGCCTTCTTCCGCCGCGATTACCGCCGCGTCGCCGAGGCCCATGTCGAATCGGGCTGGGCGCCGCCGGGCACCCGCGTCGAGGAATTCGAAACCGCGATCCGCGCCGTCTGCGAGCCGATTTTCGACAAGCCGCTGAAGGAAATCTCCTTCGGGCGCGTTTTGCTGCGCCTGTTCCAGACCTCGCGCCGCTTCAACATCGAAATCCAGCCGCAACTCGTACTGCTGCAGAAAACCCTGCTCAACATCGAAGGCCTGGGCCGCGAGCTCGATCCCGACCTCGATCTCTGGAGCACCGCCAAGCCGTACCTCGAGCGCTGGATGTCGGAACAGGTCGGCTGGCGCGGCCTGGTCCGCCGCCTCGGCGACGAGCTGCCGTTCTGGAGCGAGCTGCTGCCGCAGCTGCCGCGGCTGCTGCAGCAATTCCTGGCGCACGACCGCGACGCCGCCTTGCGCGAGCAGGCCCAGGCCCTGCTGCGCCAGCAGCGCCGCAACAGCTGGCTGCTGGCGGCCGCCACCGTCCTGCTGGCCACGCTGGTCCTGCTGCAGCTGCTGCCATAAACCGGCAGGCGGCGGCTATAATCCGCCCCCAAAAGGGAGCCCCGCGATGCTGCTGACATTCGTCGTCATATACCTGCTGGCGTCCATCGCCATCGGCATCATCGCCGCGACCCGCGTGCACACGGCCAAGGACTTCATCGAGGCCGGCCGCTCGCTGCCCTTCTATGTCGTCACGGCAACGGTCTTCGCCACCTGGTTCGGCTCCGAAACCGTGCTCGGCATCTCGTCGACCTTCATCAAGGACGGGCTGGGCGGCATCGTCTCCGACCCCTTCGGCTCCAGCCTCTGCCTGATCTTCGTCGGCCTGTTTTTCGCGGCGAAGCTCTACCGGATGAACCTGCTGACCATCGGCGACTATTACCGCGTGCGCTACAACGCGGTGGCCGAAGTGCTGGTCAGCGTGGCCATCGTCATTTCCTACCTCGGCTGGCTGTCGGCGCAGATCGTGGTCATCGGCCTGGTGTTCAACGTCGTGACTGCCGGCGCGGTGTCGATGCAGGCCGGCATCATCATCGGCGCCTCGGTGGTGGTCGTCTACACGCTGTGGGGCGGCATGTATTCGGTGGCCTGGACCAACTTCGTGCAGATGGTGGTCATCGTCATCGGACTGTTCTACATCGCCTGGATCGTCGCCGACAAGGCGGGCGGCGTCACCAGCGTTGTGGCCCATGCCGAGGCCGCCGGCAAGTTCGAGTTCTGGCCGAAACCGGAAACCCGCGACGTGCTCGCCTTCATCGCCGCCGCGATCACGATGATGTTCGGCTCGATCCCGCAGCAGGACGTGTTCCAGCGCATCAATTCCTCGCGCACAGAAAAAATCGCCGTCTATGGCTCGGTGCTCGGCGGCTCGCTGTACTTCCTGTTCGCCTTCGTGCCTATTTTCCTCGCCTATTCGGCCTACCTGATCGACCCGAAGATGGTCGACACGCTGATGACGCAGGACCACCAGCTGATCCTGCCGACGCTGATCCTGCAGGAAACGCCGCTGCTGGCGCAGATCGTCTTCTTCGGCGCGCTGCTGTCGGCGGTCATGAGCACCGCCAGCGGCACGCTGCTGGCGCCCTCGGTCACCTTCACCGAGAACATCCTCAAGCACATCCTGCAGAAGGATTTCACCGACCGCGAAATGCTGCGCAACATGCGCGTGGTGGTGGCCTGCTTCGCGGTGATCGTGACGCTGTTCTCGCTGAACACCGAGGCCAC
>JAEYXO010000112.1 GCA_023431245.1 Pseudomonadota bacterium
TGCTGCTCGAGCGCAAGGCCGGCCTGGCGCAGTTCACCGATGCCGTGGTACGGCGCGCCGACGTGCAGCGCATGATCGGCCTGGTCGAATTCGGCGTGCATCCCGAGGCCGAGGCCGCCGGCTATGAAAAGATGACCACCATCATCGACATCGAACTGAAGGACGGCCGCGTGATCAGCGGCCGCGCCGATTTCGGCAAGGGCAGCCCCGCGAATCCGATGAGCGATGACGAAGTCGCCGCGAAATTCCGCGAATGCGCGGCCTGGGGCGGCCTGCCGGCAACACGTGCCGAGCAGGTGATCCAGCGCGTATTCAACCTTGAGAAACTCGGGTCGGCACGCGAGTTGACGCGGCTCCTGGTGCCGGCTCCGCGGCGCAAAAGGTCGGCCGGGGCGGGAAAATAGACTAAACTAGCCCCCTCTTTACCCGGAGCACCCATGAGCAAGCTTCCCCGCATCGGATTCATGCTGGGCGATGTCACCGGCATCGGCCCGGAAATCGCCGCCAAACTGCTGGCATCAGGAAAACCTTCGCAACTTGCGGAAATCATCATCATCGGCGATCGGCGCGTGCTCGAACTCGGCATGCGCGATGCCGGCGTCAAGTTTCCGTATTCCGTCTGCCGCAGCATCGACGAAGTGGCCTGGCCGCGCCAGGATCTGCCGCTGATCGACCTCGGCAATACCGATCCGGCGAAGTTCCCCCAGGGAACATCGTCCGATGAAGCCGGCAAACTCGCCGGCGACACGCTGAAATTCATGATCGACCTCGCGATGGCCGGCAAACTCGACGGCATCTGCTTCGCGCCGCTGAACAAGGGTGCGATGAACCGCGGCGGCTGGAAATTCAACGACGAACACCAGATGTTCGCCAAGCTGACCGACCACAGCGGCTTTTTCGGCGAAATGAACGTCATCGACCAGTTCAGCACCTTCCGCGTGACCTCCCATGTCGCACTGCGCGAGGCCGTGAACATGATCACCCCGGAGCGCATCACCGCCGCCGTCAATCTCGCCAACGACACGCTGCGCGCCACCGGCAAGGCCGCGCCGCGCATCGGCGTTGCCGCGCTGAACCCGCACAATGGGGAAAACGGCCTCTTCGGTGACGAGGAAATCCGCATCATCCGCCCCACCGTCGACAGGCTGAAGGCCGGCGGCATCGACTGCAGCGGCCCGATATCCTCGGACGTGATCTTCCTGCAGGCTCTCAAGGGAAAATTCGACGGCGTGGTCATGATGTACCATGACCAGGGCCAGATCGCGACCAAACTGCTCGGCTTCAACAAGGGCGTCACTGTGACCGCCGGGCTGAAATGCGTGTTCACCACGCCTGCCCACGGCACGGCCTACGATATCGTCGGCCAGAGCAAGGCCGACCCCGGCGCAATGGAACACGCCTTTACCCTCGCCACCCGGCTCGCTGCCGGACGCAAGGCAGCGGCTGCCGCAAACGCGGCGGCTTGAAACCGCAGCAGCAACCATAACCAACCCTATAACCGGAGGAAACCCATGAACCGACAACTGACGACGCGCCTGATGGCGGGCGCCGTGCTGGCCTGCTTCGCCGCACCCGGCATCGCCGCCGAATGGCAGCCGACCAAACCGATCCGCATGCTGGTGGGTTTTGCGCCTGGCGGCGGCACCGACACCACCGCCCGCGCCATGGGCAACAAGCTGAGCGAGCGCCTCGGCCAGCAGGTGATCATCGACAACCGCCCCGGCGCGGCCGGCAACATCGCCACCGAGATCGTCGCAGGCGCAACGCCCGACGGTCACACGATCATCATGGGCACCATCGCTGCACTGGCCATCAACCCCGCGCTCTACAAGAAACTGCCCTTCGATCCGCTGAAAGACGTACTGCCGATCACCCGCGCGGTGGATTCCACCAACGCGCTGGTCGTGCATCCCTCGGTGCCCGCAAAAAGCGTCAAGGAACTGATCGCGCTGGCCAAGACCAAGCCGCTCAACGGCGGCTCATCGGGCGTCGGCGGCGCCGGCCACCTCGCGCTGGAGCTGTTCAACCTGCAGGCCGGCACCAAGATCGTACATGTCCCGTACAAGGGCGGCGGCCCGGCGATGGTCGACCTGGTGGGCGGCCAGATCAACCTGATCTTCGCGACGGCCGCAAGCGCGGTCGGCCACATCAAGTCCGGCAAGATCCGCGCGCTGGCCGTGTCCACGGCCAAGCGCTCCGGACTGCTGCCCGAACTGCCCACCGTGGCCGAAGCCGGCCTCAAGGGTTTCGAGGCCAACAACTGGTACGGCCTGCTCGCGCCGGCGAAAACGCCGCGCAACATCATCGACCGCCTGAACAAGGAATCCATCGCGGCGCTCAACATGCCGGACGTCAAGGACCTGCTGTTCAGGCAGGGCCTGGATGTCTCGACCAGCACGCCTGAGGCCTTCGGTGCCTACATCAGGGCGGAAAAGGCGCAATGGGAAAAGGTGATCAAGGCTGCCGGCTTGTATCACACCAACTGACAAGCAAACTAAATCGTTTGCTGACAAAAAAGACTGCGGGACACTGGCCCCGCAGTCTTTTTTTTTGCGAAAATGCTGCACTGCACACCACGGCATCGCATTCCAACAACTCCGGAGTGAAACCCAGATGACACTACTGCGTCGCATCACCCCCCTGCTCGCCGCCGGACTGCTTTCGGCGCCGGCGTTCGCCGCCGACTGGCAACCCAGCAAGCCGGTCCGCTTCATCGTCGGGTTCCCGCCCGGAGGCGCCACCGACCTCGTCGCGCGCATCCTGCAGCCCAAACTCGCCG
>JAEYXO010000158.1 GCA_023431245.1 Pseudomonadota bacterium
ACCGAAGACGACACGCTCGCGCTGGGCCGCGCGCTGGCGCCGCTGCTCGAGCCGGGCATGGTGCTGCACCTGCGCGGCGACCTCGGCGCCGGCAAAACCACGCTGGCGCGGGGCATCCTGCGGGGGCTGGGCCACGAAGGACGGGTCAAAAGTCCGACCTATACCCTGGTTGAACCTTATCAATTTTCTAGGTTATACTTGTATCACTTTGATTTTTATCGATTCCTTGATCCTGAGGAACTCGAAGCCAGCGGTTTCCGGGAATACTTCAACCGTGAATCCGTCTGTCTGGTCGAGTGGCCGGAAAAAGCGCCGGACCTGCCTGCCGCCGACCTGGAAATCAGCATGCGCCCCGAACAACAGGGGCGCGAGATTGTGATTTCGGCGCACACGGAGGCTGGCAGGCGTTGTCTCGACAAGCTGACATCCTGAGACCCGTCATCCACCGCGCGGTTTGGCCGCTGCACGCGCCCCGTTTTCTCCGCTCCCTGCTGCAATTCTTCAAGGCCTGCCTCGCCAGCCTGCTGATGGCCTTGCCGGCCTGGGCCGCGGAAACTCAGATAAGCTCGACCCGGGTCTGGCCGGCGCCGGACTACACCCGCGTCACCATCGAATCGCAGCAGCCGGTCAAACACACGCTGTTCAGGCTCGACAATCCCGATCGCCTGGTGCTCGATCTCGAGGACGTCGCGCTGGGCGCGACGCTGAACGACATCCCGGGCAAGATCAGCGCTGAAGATCCCTATATCAAGGGCGTGCGCGTCGGCCGCTTCAAGCCGGGCACGGTGCGACTGGTGTTCGACCTGAAGGCGAAAATCAGGCCGGAAGTGTTCTCGCTGGCGCCGGTCGGGGATTACGGCCACCGCCTGGTGCTTGATGTCTATCCGCTGGAACCGCCGGACCCCCTGCTCGCCTTCCTCAGGAACCGCGAACACCGCCACGCCGAACCGCCCGCGGCGGCGGCAACTCCCGCGCCGGATGCGCCGGTGCCGCCGGTCGCCAAAGGCGAAGCGCCGGCCGCCCCCAAGCCGCCCGCACGCGCGGCACGCCCGCCGTCGGAACGGCTGATCACCATCGTCATCGACCCCGGTCACGGCGGCGAGGATCCGGGCGCCGTCGGCCGCCGCGGCACGCTGGAAAAAAACGTGACCCTGGCGATCTCGCAGAAGCTGAAGGAACGCATCGACAACGAGCCCAACATGCGCGCGGTGCTGACCCGCGACGGCGACTTTTTCATCCCGCTGCACATGCGCGTCACCAAGGCGCGGCGGGTGCGCGCCGACCTGTTCGTGTCGATCCACGCTGATGCCTTCATCAAGCCCTCCGCCAACGGCTCCTCGGTATTCGCGCTGTCGGAGCGCGGCGCAACCTCGGCCGCGGCCAGCTGGCTGGCCAAGCGCGAAAACGACGCCGACCTGATCGGCGGGGTCAACCTGGGCGTCCAGGATCCCTACCTGAAACAGACCCTGCTCGACCTGTCGCAGACCGCATCGATCAACGACAGCCTGAAGCTCGGCCGGGCGGTGCTGCAGGAGATGGGCGGCATCAACCGCCTGCACAAGAACCATGTCGAGCAGGCCGGCTTCGCGGTGCTGAAGGCGCCGGACATTCCATCGATCCTGATCGAGACCGCATTCATCAGCAATCCCGACGAGGAACTCAAGCTGAGGAATCCCGCCTATCAGAACAGGATGGCGGATGCGATCTTCACCGGCATCAAGCGGTATTTCGCGAAAAACCCGCCGCTGGCGCCGGCACAGGTCGCCGTCTCGCCCTGAACCGCAGCCGCGGGACATTGCACTAGAATACCGCCTCACAGATGCGCAACCATGCGCACGGGCCGGAGGGGAAACATGGGGATGGTTCCGCGGGTTGCCGCAACGGCGGCACTGCTGCTGCTTGCGGCCTGCGCTTCGGCGCCGGTCGGCGACACGCCGGAAACGGTGGCGCTGCCCCAGGTGCAGAGTTTCTCCGCACACCCCCCGGGCGAGGTGCTGCCGCAGGGCTGGCGGCCATGGACCCTGTCCCGCTTCAAGCGCCCCACCGAATACCGCCTGGTCGACTACAGCGGCCGCACCGTGGTGCGCGCCCGCGCCGACGCCTCGGCCTCGGGGCTGGTGCACCCGCTGGCACTGGATGCCCGGAGCTATCCGCAGCTGCACTGGCGCTGGAAAGTCGAGAACCTGATCACCGCGGCCGACAACACGCAGAAACACCTGGAAGACTCGCCGGTGCGCCTGGTGGTCAGCTTTGACGGCGACATGGACCGCCTGCCGCTGCAGGACCGCATGTTCTTCGACAACGTCCGCCTGCTCACCGGCCAGCAGCTGCCCTATGCCACGCTGATGTACATCTGGGAAAACCGCGCGCCGCTGGACAGCGTGATCAGCAACCGCCACACCTCGCGCATCCGGATGATCGTCGCCGAATCCGGCCGCGAGCGCCTCGGCCGGTGGCAGGAAGTCACCCGCGACATCGTCGCCGACTACCGCCGCGCCTTCGGCGAGGAACCGGGCCGGATCATCGCCATCGGCATCATGACCGACACCGACAACACCGGCGAACGGGCGCATGCCTGGTACGGGGACATCAGCTTCCGCAAGGCGGCGGAACCCCCGGTCATTGCCGAACGCTAGCCGGACCGCTCAGCGCCGGCCGAGTTCTTCGCGGATTGCCGCGACAGCGCGCGCGATATCGTCCTCGTTGTTGGCAAAACCGAGGGACATCCGGATCGCGCCATCCTTGACGTTGACAATGACCCGGTGTTTTTCGCGCAGCCGGTCCATCAGGCCACCGGCGTCCGGCGCCGCAAAACTGACGATCTGCGCGCGTTCCGCCCAGGGCTCCGGCGTCTGCACCGCAAGGCCGGCCTCGCGCAGCGCCTCCATCAGCAGCGTCGTCAACCCGCGCACCCGCGCCTCGATGCTGTCGAGGCCGACCGATGCGATGAACCGCGCGCTGTCGCGCAGCACCCTGAGCCCGAGAAAATTCGGGTTGCCGCCTTCGAAGCGGTGCGCCGTGCGCACATAGTCGAACTGGCTCTTCAGGTGGGCGCTGGCCTGCGGCGAGCCTTTCGCCGCGGGCGCCTTCAGGAAAGGCGTGCGGATTTCATCGACCAGTTCCCCTCGGCAGTAGAGCAGCCCGAGGCCGGGGAGGCCGAACAGGTTCTTGGGCCCGCCGAGCGCGACCAGGTCGGCGCCGAGCGAGGACAGCGGCGCCGCCAGCACGCCGGCACCCTGCACGCCGTCGACCACCAGCCTTGCAC
>JAEYXO010000166.1 GCA_023431245.1 Pseudomonadota bacterium
GATCTTCATCGCCTCGGCCGAGGTGCCCCGGTAGATGCCTTCCAGCCCGCGCAGCACTTCCGCCATCGCGAACAGGCCGACCACCACCACCACGAAGCCGACACCGTCCTGGAATTCCGGAATGCCCATCGTGTAACGCGCCTGCCCGCTTTGCAGGTCGATGCCGATGGTGGCGATCATCAGGCCGATGATGGTCGCAATCACGCCCTTGGCCGGCGATTTCCCGGTCAGCGTCGACACCGCGGTCATCGCGAACAGCATCAGCGTGAAATATTCCGCGGGCCCGAACTTCAGGGCCATCGAAGTCAGCGGCACCGCGAACAGCGTGAGGCCGATGACGCCGATGGTGCCGGCGATGAAGGATCCGATCGCGGACACCGCGAGGGCGGCGCCCGCCCTCCCTTTCTTCGCCATCTCGTAACCGTCGATCGAGGTCATCACCGAGGCGGCCTCGCCCGGCGTGCGGATCAGGATCGCCGTGGTCGAGCCGCCGTACTTGGCGCCGTAGTAGATGCCGGCCATCATGATCAGCGCCGAGGTCGGGTTCATGCCGTAGGTGATCGGGATCAGCAGCGCGATGCCGGCCGAGGGGCCGATGCCGGGCAGCACGCCGATGATGGTGCCCATGAATACGCCGAGGAAGGTGTACCACAGGTTGATCGGCTGCATCGCAACCGTGAAGCCGTTCAGGATATGGGTCAGGGTTTCCATGCGCGCCTCAGAACGGGATGATGCCGCGGGCGAGGTTCACGCCAAGCAGCTTGGTGAAGGCGGAATAGCTGATCACGACGAACAGCACGCAGCTCAGCCCGTTCATCAGGTGGCGGCCGCGGTTGAAATACCCGGTCAGCCCGAGCAGGTAGATCAGCGTCGCCAGCATGTAGCCCAGCGGCTCGAACAGCGCGACATAGAGGGCGGTCCACGCGACGACGGCCACCACCACCCAGTGATGCGGTTCCCAGCGCAGCGCGGCGGAGTCTTCCCCGCCGGTTTTGGCCTTCTTGCGGTCGCGCAGGATTTCCGCCAGCAGCATCGCAGCGCCGATCAGCAGCCCCACGCCCAGCATCCGCGGGAAGGCCTTGGGCCCCAGCGGATCGCCCAGCTCGAGGCTGGGGATCTGGGCGGTCCCCCAGAAATACACGCCGGCGAGCAGCAGCACGCAGACGAAGATGATGCGGTCGGTCATGTTGAAAAACTCCTCCTGATGATAAGGATGCCGTGGCAGACTTTCGGTACCGCGTTTTGTGTCCCGTTCTGGGATGGCGCATTGCGCGCATCACGCGGTTTTCACAGGACGAAATCTTAACCGAGAACCCGCAGCGTTGTAAGGATTTAGGCAGCGCCGGCCCGGATCGTGGAACCGGCGACCCGTCAGTCATCGTCCGTATTTTCCCGCCCAGCGCAATGTGGCAAATTGCGTGCGCAGGACGGACCGGCTTGTAGCATCACCCGCCCGTTGATCGCAGGTTTCTCACAGGCTGGACGGCTTGTGTCACGGCACCCGGTGGCGGGCATCGCAGCGCAGGTTACGGCTTCTGCACTGCTGTTGCGGAGGCACCCGTGCGGTGATATTCCTGTTGACCACAGCGGTGCCGCACCGAACAATGCGCGGCATGCGGTACCTCACGAATGTCGTAAGTATATGTTTTTATTGAGAATTTAATAATGCCATCAAATATCGTTCCCGCCCTGCAAACGCTCCTCGGTACGCAGGGTGTGCTCACTGCCGCCGCCGATCTTGAACCCTATGTCGTGGACTGGCGCGGCGTCTACCGCGGCAATGCGGTCGCGGTTGCCCGCCCCGCGAACACCGCCCAGGTCGCTGCAGTCGTGAAGCTTTGTCATGAGACGGGAACGCCGCTGGTGCCCCAGGGCGGAAACACCGGCATGTGCGGCGCTTCCGTGCCGCAGCCGGAGGGACGCGAGGTCGTGCTGTCGCTGGCACGGATGAACAGGATTCTCGAGGTCGATCCGCTGAACAACACGCTGACCGCGGAAGCCGGCTGCGTGCTGGCCAACATCCAGCAGGCGGCGGCCGATGCCGGCCGCCTGTTCCCGCTGAGCCTCGGGGCCGAGGGCAGCTGCCAGATCGGCGGCAACCTGTCGACCAACGCCGGCGGCGTCAACGTGCTGCGTTACGGCAACACCCGCGACCTGGTGCTGGGGCTCGAAGTGGGGCTGCCCGACGGCCGCATCTGGAACGGACTGCGCGGACTGCGCAAGGACAATACCGGTTATGACCTCAAGCACCTGTTCATCGGCGCCGAGGGCACGCTGGGCATCATCACCGCGGCGACGCTGAAACTGTTCCCCCGCCCCGCCGCCAACGCCACTGCATGGATGGCGGTGCGCGATCCGGAGGCCGCGCTGCAGCTGCTGGCATTGATGCGCCGGCACTGCAACGACCGCATCACCGCCTTCGAGCTGATCTCCAGGCACAGCCTGGAGCTGGTGTGGAAACACGTGCCGGGCACCCGTGATCCGTTGAACGCGGCGCATCCCTGGATCGTGCTGACGGAACTGGCCGATGCCGGCGACGAGGCGGCCCTGCGCGCCGACCTCGAACGGGCACTGGAGTCCGCCTTCGGGGAGGATCTGGTGGTCGATGCGGTCATCGCGGAAAGCCGCGGCCAGGCGCAGGCGCTGTGGCACATGCGCGAGTCGATCCCGGAGGGGGCGCGACAGGAGCCGGTGATGGTCTACCGCCATGACATTGCGGTGGCGGTGGGACGCATCCCCGAGTTCATCCGTGAAGCACAGGCCGCGCTGGAAGCGAAATTCCCGGACGTGCGACTGATCTGCTTCGGCCATCTCGGCGACGGCAACCTGCATTACAACGCCTACATCCCCTCGCGCCTGCGCACGGATGCGGCGGCACGCGAGGCGCACGACGTCACGGACACGGTCTATGACATCGTGCAGCAGTACGGCGGCAGCTTCAGCGCCGAGCACGGCATCGGCCTGTCGAAGGTGGCCGAACTCGTGCGCTACAAGAGTGCGGTTGAGCTGGACTTGATGCGGACGGTCAAGAAGGCACTGGATCCCCAGGGCCTGTTCAACCCGGGCAAACTGTTCTGAACGAGACCGGGATCAGGCCGCCGCCACGAACAGCCCGATGACACAGAGCAGCCCGCCGGTCCACAGCAGGGAACGCAGCGTCGGCCGGTCGTAGAGGTAGGCCAGCGTGTAGAGGATGCGGAACACGACGAATGCCACCGCCAGCGCGTCCACCCTCTGCTGCCCGGCGCCGGCCAGCTGTGCGATGATTACCGCCGCCGCGAACAGCGGAAACGCCTCGAAGGCATTGAGCTGCGCCCAGTAGGCCCGTTGTTGCTTCGCCGGCAACCGGTCGATGCCGGCGCGCGGGGCGGCGTTGTCGTAAGTCCGTCGCCATTTCGAGACACCGGTCGGCCAGTACGGCAGCAATCCGGCAACGAGGATCATCCAGTAGGCGGTGGTCATGGCATGCGGAACCAATTTGCGGCCCGAGCGGCCCAAGGATGCATTATGAGTGAAAAAATCGGGAAAACCGAAGCCGAATGGAAAACCCTGCTGACGCCCCAGCAATTCGAGGTGGCGCGGCGCAAGGGCACCGAACGTGCCTTCACCGGGGAATACTGGGACAACCACGAGGACGGCATCTACCGCTGCATCTGCTGCGGCAGCGAGCTTTTCCGGTCCTCCGAAAAATTCGATTCCGGCACCGGCTGGCCGAGCTTCTGGAAACCGGCCGTACCGGAAAATGTGGCCACCGAAGCAGACCACGGATTCTTCATGACCCGCACCGAGGTGCTGTGCAGCCGCTGCGACGCCCATCTCGGCCATGTATTCGAGGACGGCCCGGCACCGACCGGCTTGCGTTACTGCATCAACTCGGCCTCGCTCAAGTTCGAGAAGAAGTGAACCGCGCCGTTCGCCGCGCATTCGACCAGGCGGCAACAGTCCTGGTCGCCGCTTTCGAGAGATCAGGCCCCTTTCCCGGCCAGGAGGTAACCCCGGCGCTGCTCGCCGATGCCGTCCGGCAAAGCTTTGAAATCTGCCGTCAGGTCGACGATTCCGGGGAGGCACTGCCGCTGGAGGAAGTCGACGAGCTGGGAACACATGCGCTGGAATGCCTGTCGGATCTCGGCCTCTGGGCTTACCAGCTGGGCGAGGATGACGCACGTGCCGCCGTGGAGGACATTGCGCTGCAGCTGTCCCAATGGCTCATCGGACACGGCGGACAGATTGCCGTTCTGGAGCCGGTGGTCAACGCCCTGGCCCGCCAGGCCAATGCCACCGCGGACCCCGCCGCCCTGTCCGGCCTGTTCCAGCAGGCCTGCGCGGTGATCGCCCATGCGGAACCCGGTCTCGCCGACGACACGGAGCCTGCACGGCTGCAACCCTGGCTGATGCTGCATTTCAACTGCGCGATCATCGCCACGCGGACGCAGGATGCCGCCCGGATGGATGCCGCCTTCGACCTGCTTGAAACCCATCTGCCCGGCCATTGCGCGGCCTTTTACGCGGAAGGTGTGCGCGAATCGCAGAAAACCGCCTACAGCGATGCGGTCAGGGATGCCATGCGCAGCCGCCTGGCCAAATGGACTGGCCGGCACTAAGAGCGGATAATCGGCGGCCATGAAATTCCTGTTCGACATTTTCCCGGTCATCCTGTTTTTCGCGGCCTTCAAGGTCTACGACATTTACGTCGCCACCGGAGTGGCCATTGCCGCGACCGTCGTCCAGATCGGCTGGGTCTGGTTCAGGCACCGCAAGGTCGACAACATGCAGTGGACCAGCCTTGGCCTGATCGTGGTCTTTGGCGGCGCCACACTGCTGCTGCGGGATGAAACCTTCATCAAATGGAAGCCGACCGTGCTGTACTGGCTGTTCGGCGCGACACTGCTGGTCGCCGATCTGGCGTTCCGCAAGAACCTGATCCGCTCGATGATGGAAAAACAGGTCACCGCGCCGGATCCGGTCTGGAAAAAGCTGCTGCTGGGCTGGGTTGGTTTTTTTCTGGTGATGGGTGTGCTGAACATCTACGTCGCCTACGGCTTTTCGACCGACATCTGGGTCAATTTCAAGCTGTTCGGCGGCATCGGACTGATGATCCTGTTCGTGATTGCCCAGGCTGTGCTGCTGGCTCCACACATCAAGGAAAAAGAGGCGGAATGAACGGATATCCGTCCCGAAGGGCATCGTGACCATTGCCGCCTCGATGCGCGAGAAGCTCGCTGCCCTGTCCCCGGAATCGCTCGAGATACTTGATGAGTCGGGCCTGCATGCCGGTCACGCAGGCGCCCGCGACGGGGGCGGGCACTACCAACTGGTCATCGTGTCCGGCGCCTTTTCGGGACAGCCCCTGCAGGCCCGTCACCGCATGGTGTATGCGGCACTCGGCACATTGATGCACAAGGAAATCCACGCGCTGGCGATCAAGGCCTATGCGCCGGACGAGATCTGATAAACGAATTCAGGATCAAACAAAGGAGTTGTCATGCAGAGAACCACCGTCATATCCGTGATGATCGCCATTGCCGCCGCTGCTGCGTCGCCTGCGGCGATTGCCCAGGTCGCAAAGGTCAACGGCACCACCATTCCCCAGGCGCGCGCCGACGCACTGCTCCGGGAGGTGATGGCGCAGGGGCGGCAGGACACGCCTGAACTGCGCAAGATGATCAAGGACCGCTTGATCGAGAGCGAAATCATGTCCCAGGAGGCCGTGCGCATGGGCCTCAACAAGAATCCCGAGGTCAGCGCCCAGATCGAACTGTCCCGGCAGAATGTGCTGGTGAATGCCTATGTCAACGAAATGGCGCGCCGCAATCCCGCGACCGAGGATGCGATGAAAAAGGCGCATGAACGGTTCAAGGACAGTCCTGCGGCGAACGAATACCGGTCGCGGCACATCCTGGTGGCTTCGGAAGCCGAAGCAAAAACCATCATCACCCAGCTCAAGGGCGGTGCGGACTTTGCGAAAATCGCATCCGAAAAATCCCGGGATGAAGGCACCAAGGCCAAGGGCGGCGAACTGGATTGGGCGGTACCCGCCACCTACGTGCGTCCCTTTGCCGAGGCCCTTGCAAGGCTGAAAAAGGGCGAGACAACGGAGAATCCGGTGCAGTCCAACTTCGGCTGGCACGTGATCCGGCTCGAGGACATCCGCCCGGTCAGCTACGAGTCACTGAAGCCGCAGTTGCAGCAGGTCGTGCAGCGCGAAAACGTGCAGAAAGCGGTTGCCGACCTTCGTGCAAAGGCCAAGGTGGAATAAGCACCCGGCGGGAAGCTGCAGTTGAGGAAAAGCCCGGCAAAGCCGGGCTTTTTTGTCGCCTGCGACCGGCGCAATCGCCGGCCGTGATCTGCGACC
>JAEYXO010000273.1 GCA_023431245.1 Pseudomonadota bacterium
CCGACCTTGCCGGCGCTGAAAGGCTCGTAGAGCTCGCCGATCTCGGTGTGCTCGAGAATGATGATTTCGTTGGCGATCTTGGCCAGTGTCGAGCTGACCAGCCCCAGCAGGTTGACGTACTCGGCGAAGCGGTCGCGCGCCGGCTGCCAGTTGATGTCGGCGACGCCGAGGCCGAGCCGCTTCATCAGCCGCTGTTCCAGCTCCTTCGCCTTGGGGCCGAAAGAGGCCTGGGTGCCGACCGCACCGACCATGCCGCCGACAAACACCCGCGGTTCGACCTCGCGCATGCGTTCGTAGTGGCGTCCCATTTCGGAGAGCCAGATCGCCGCCTTGTGGCCAAAGGTGATCGGCAGCGCCTGCACGCCGTGCGAACGTCCGGCCATCGGGGTGTCGCGGTGCGCTTCGCAGAGTTTCACCAGCGAATTGCCGATGGCCTTCATGTCGCGCAGGTAAATCGCGTGCGCTTCCTTGATCTGCAGCATCACCGCGGTGTCGAGCACGTCCTGGGTCGTGGGGCCGAAATGGATGTACTCGCCGTGATCCCCCTTGCACAGCTTCTGCACCGCCTTCACCGCCGGCACCAGCGGATGCTTGATGCGGCGGATTTCGGCGGAAACCGCATCGATGTCGATTTTCGAGATGCTGGCGTTGGCGGCAATGTCCTCGGCGGCGGCTTTCGGGATGATGCCCAGCCCGGCCTGCTCGATCGCCAGCGCGGCCTCGAAATCGAGCCACTTCTGCACGCGGTTGTGGTCATTGAATATGGCGCGCAGCTCCTCGGTGCTCCACAGGTGCTGGATCAGTGCGTCGTCAAATACTCCGGATGCCATGGCGGACTCCAATGCTTGTGTTCAACAGCGGATCAGGCGGCCAGCGCGCGGTTGTCGGGAACCGACATGAAGGATTCCATCGCGTGCCAGAACTTGTGGCGGTTGATGCCCAGCGTCGCGGCATGGGCCAGGCCGGACACGAACACGAACTGCTTGTCCTTGCTCGGCAGCTTGCCGAAAAAATCGAGCAGGTCGGGCTCGGCGGCGATGCCGTCGTACTCGCCGCGGATGATGCACACCGGACAGGTGATTTTCAGGGGGTCGATCACCGGCAGGTTGGCGCACATGTCGAGATAGGTGCCGGTGGGCACCGAATCGCCCAGCGGCAGTTCGGCATCGGCCAGCGCGTCGGCGGCAATCATCTCCGACGTGCCGGGCTTGTCACGGGTGAACATGCTGTGGATGAAGGCACGGTCGACCTTGCGTCGCGGGCTGGCCTGGTATTCCGCCAGTTTCTCCCTGCGCTTGGCCAGCGTCGGCGATCCCTCGCCGGTATAGACCAGTGCAGACACCATCAGGCGCTTGACGCGGCCGGGATTCTGCTGCGCGTACAGGGCCGCGCGCAGCGCGCCCGACGAGCCGCCGTACATGTACACCTCGCGTGCGCCGGTTTCGCGTTCGACGACCTGCATCGCCGCCGCCAGGTCCTGCGCGCCGGAGGCGATGTCCGAATTGCTGTCGGTGCGGTCCGAGCGGCCGTAACCCTCGTGGTCGACGGTCCACACGTCGTAACCGAGTGCTGCAAAGTGGTCCATCAGCGAATAGTCGCTGCGACCGGGAACGCTGAGGTCGAAACTGGAACGGCCCGAGGCCGAGGAGCCGTGCACCAGGAACAGCACCGGCGCCCCCTTGGGTGCGTCAGCCGCGTGTTTGCGGTACACGTACAGTTTGACCTTGCCTTTTTGCGCCTGGTATTCCCCGGCCTTGATCTGCGCCATGCCCTGCTCCATTCAGTGAATTGAGAAACGAGCGGCGATTATCGCACCGCAGGAACAACCGCCGCCCTGCAGTCCGAATGCTGGTCGCAGTGTACACTCACCGCAGCACTCTTCACGGAGCACACCATGGACGCTGCACCCTCGAAAATCGTCAGCCTATCCGCACTCGCCGGACTGATACCGGATGGCGCGGCGCTGGGTCTCGGCGGCGTGTTCCTGCATCGCGGCCCCTTCGCGCTGGTGCGCGAGCTGGCGCGGCAGGGCCGCAGGCATCTCGACATCATCAAACCCTCGCCGGGCTATGACCTCGACCTGCTGTGCCGTGCCGGCGCTGTGGCCAAGGTGCGTGCCGGCATCGTCGCGATGGAAGGCAATTTCGGCATGGCGCGCTGGTACCGCAAGGCCATCGAGCGCAAGGAGGCACATCTTGAAGAACATGCCTGAATAACCCTGGTCTCGGGGCTGCGTGCAGCCTCCTACGGCATCCCCTTCCAGCCGGTGGCCGGCGTGCACGGCAGCGAGCTGGCGCGGATCAACGGCTGGCAGACGGTCACCGACCCCTACGGTTCGGGGCGCGAGGTCTATGTCATACCCGCGGTGCATCCCGACATCGCGGTGATCCATGCCGCGGAAATCGACGCCGAGGGCAATGCGCGCGTCTATGGCTCGCCGTTCTGGGATCATCCGCTGACCCGCGCCGCCAAACGCGTGCTGGTCACCGCCGAAAAACTCGTGCCCACCGACCGCCTGCGCGAACAGCCCGAACTGACACTGGTGCCGGGATTCATGGTCGAGGCCGCGGCCGTCGTGCCCGGCGGAGCCTGGCCGGGTTCCATGCACCCGTACTACGGCATCGACTACCCCGCGGTTGACGCCTACATGGAAGACCGTCCCGGCGTGCTCGAGAAACACCTTGCCGATGCCCCGGAAACCGCCGCGTCGCGCTGAAAACGCAGCCCTCCTGCGCAGCTTCGCGCCGGTGGCCGATGCCGCCGCGCGCGTGCTGGTGCTCGGCAGCATGCCCGGCGCCGAGTCGCTGCGCGCCGGTCAGTACTACGCCCATCCGCGCAACGCCTTCTGGCGCATCATGGGTGACCTCGTCGGTGCCGCACCCGAACTCGGCTACGCAACGCGCAAACGCCGCCTGCAGGCCGCGGGCATCGCGCTGTGGGACGTGCTCGCCGCCTGCACGCGGGAAGGCAGTCTCGATGCCGACATCGACCCGGATTCCATCATCACCAACGACCTGCCGGCCTTTTTCGCGCGCCACCCGCGCATCACGCATGTGTTTTTCAATGGCGCAGCCGCCGAACGCTGTTTCCGCATCCACGTGCAGCCGGCGCTGGAAAGCGGCGCGCTGCACCTGCAGCGCCTGCCCTCGACCAGTCCTGCGCATGCCGCGCTCGACTACCGCAGCAAACTCGCGGCCTGGCGCAGCGTGCTGCGCGCCATAAAAAAATATCAATAAAATCAAATACTTATATAACACCCAAAACCGGCGAAACCACCGCCCCAAACCACCATGGACTGGACCCCCTTCTCCTTCATTGTCGTCAATCTCGCGCGCCAGATCCGCGCCGGCGAAATCACTTTCAGCGGCGTCAACTCGACGCTGCCGATGCTGGCCTGCCTGCTCGCCAAACGCGCCTATGATTTCCCGTTCACCTACATCAATGTCGCCGGCGGCGTCGAACCGCGGCCTGTCGAGGTGCCGCTGTCGAGCAGCGATCCGGCGATCGTCCACGATTCCCCGGCAATTTTCGCCAACCAGGACTTCTACGACCTCTGCGCGCGCGGCGGGCTCGATCTGGTCTTTCTCGGCTGCGCGCAGATCGATGCCGAGGGCCGCACCAATGTTTCGGCAATCGGCTCCTGGGAAAATCCGAAAGTCAGGCTGCCCGGCGGCGGCGGCGCGGCGGTGATGCTGCCCACGGCAAAACGCGTCGTCACCTGGCGCAGCGATCACACGGCACGCGCACTGGTCGACAAGCTCGATTTCGTCACCGCCGCCGGCAACATGACCGCGCTGGTGACACCGCTGGCGGTGTTCGAGCGTGAGCCGCGCGCAGGCGCCCGCTTCCGCCTCGCATGCTTCAATCCGGAGGTCACGGTCGCCGACATCGCAGACCGCACCGGCTTCGGCTTTGACGCGGCCGCGGCCAAGCCCGCAATGCCGGCCAGCGCGCGCGAGCTGCAGGCGCTGGCCGCACTCGACGCAGGCGGGCGCTTTTCCGCGACGGCCAAGGGCTGAGGCGCCGCGGTCCGCGTGTTAGCATAAGGTTTCTTCGCGTGCTGCTTTTTTCCTGCACGCCTGAACCTTCAATCAAACGCAATTCCGGATGCTTCCGCTACAAGGCATACGCGTCGTCGAATTCTGCCAGGTGCTGGCCGGCCCCTTTGCCGGCTGCCTGCTCGCCGACATGGGCGCGGATGTGATCAAGGTCGAAGCGCCCGAGGGCGACCTGATGCGGCAGTGGCCGCCGATCCTCGACGGCTACAGCCAGTATTTCGCCTCGGTCAACCGCAACAAGCGTTCGGTCGTGCTCGACCTCAAGAGTGATGCCGGCCGCGCCGACGCACGCCGCCTCGCGCGGTCTGCCGACATCCTGCTCGAAAACTTCCGCCCCGGCGTGATGGCGAAATTCGGTCTCGATTACCCATCGCTGGCGAAGGAACACCCCGCCCTCGTCTACTGCTCGGTCTCCGCCTTCGGCCAGACCGGCCCGCGCGCCGCCGAGGGTGGCTTCGACATGACAGTACAGGCGATGAGCGGCGTCATGAGCGTCACCGGCGAACGCGACGGGCGCCCCGCGAAATGCGGCATTCCGATCGCGGATTTCTCCGCCGGCCTCTACGCCGCATTCAGCACCGCTGCAGCCCTGCACAAGGCGCGTGCAACCGGACATGGCGATTACATCGACGTGTCGATGCTGGGCAGCATGCTCGGCATCGCCAACCTGCAGACCAGCGAACTCTTCGGCACCGGTCGCGACCCGGTGCGGCTCGGCTCGGCACACCCGATGAACGCGCCCTATGCCGCCTTCTGCTGCCGCGACGGCTATTTTGCGCTCGCCGCCGGCACCAACAAGCTGTGGGAAGCGGCCTGCGAAGCGATCGCGCGCCCCGACCTGACGCAGGATGCGCGATTCACGTCACCGACGCTGCGCGCGCAGCACCAGGACGCGCTGCGCGAGCTGCTCGAAGCCGAATTCGTCAAGTACGACGCCAATGACCTGCTGGCGCGGATGAACGCACGCGGCGTGCCTTGCGCGCCGCTGTACAATTATTCGCAGGTGCTCTCCGATCCCCAGGTCAGACACATGCAATGGGTCGAGGATCTGGCGCTGCCCAACGGCGTCGCCAGCAGGACGGTCGTGTCGCCGCAGCGCGTCTCCGGGCAGCGCCTCGGCGTGCGCCGCGGACCGCCGGCGCTCGGCGCACACACCGCCGAAGTGCTCGCAGAACTGAAGGACAAGCCATGAAAAACACCGAACGATTCCGCCAGTTCGTTGCCGCCATGACCCGGCTGGTCGAGCGCAGCGGCCAGGACGAAAAAATCATGCACGAGGAAGGCGGCCGCCTGCTCGCCGAACTGATCCGGCACGACGACTGGCTGCCCGACGAATGCGCGCAGCCGCATCCGCAGTTCTACCAGCAGTACCTGCTCCACTGCGACCCGCTGGAGCGTTTCTCGGTGGTCAGCTTCGTGTGGGGCCCCGGCCAGAAGACGCCGGTGCATGACCATACCGTGTGGGGCTTGGTCGGCATGATGCGCGGCGCCGAAAACGCGCGGCGCTTCTCGCACACGAAACCCGGCCAGCCGATGGCAGCCGGCGAAACCGAAAAACTGCTGCCGGGCCAGGTCGACCGCGTATCGCCGACCGTCGGCGACATCCACGAGGTGTCCAACGCGCTCGCCGACAGGCCGTCGATCAGCATCCACGTCTACGGTGCCAACATCGGCGCCGTCAAACGCCACGTTTTCGATCCGGCGACCGGCGCCGACAAACCCTTTGTCTCCGGCTATTCGAGCCCGGCGCTGCCGAATTTCTGGGACCGCTCGGCGGAAGTCCGGGCCACGATCACACCGGCGTCATGAACGACGAACTGCTGCGCAGCCACGACGGCCATGTCACCCGGCTGACGCTGAACCGGCCGCAGAAAGCCAATGCGCTGTCCGCGTCACTGGTGGAAGCCCTGCTGGACGCCGTCGAATACGCCGCCACCGACGGCACGCGGCTGCTGATCCTCGACGGCGCCGGCCCGCACTTCTGCGCCGGCT
>JAEYXO010000167.1 GCA_023431245.1 Pseudomonadota bacterium
GTGACAAGGCCTTTAAGCAACGCAATCCTGTTCAATGCCATGGCAGTTCTCCTTTGATGAATGCACCTGCTTCGGCTGAAGCCGGTTCCCTGAAAAAACGCTCGATCGGCGTGTGTTCCATCAGCCGTCCCTGGCTGATGAACAACACTTCGTCGCCCAGGCGTCTCGCCTGGCCGAGGTTGTGGGTGGTCAAGATAATCTTGGTGCCGGAGGCATGGATGGCCTGGATGATGGCCTCGATGTCCTGGGTCGAAGCCGGATCGAGATTGGCCGTCGGCTCGTCGAGGAACAGCACATCCGGCCCCAGTGCCCAGGCACGCGCCAGCGCCAGCCGCTGCTGCTCCCCGCCCGAGAGCACCCGCGCGGGACGGCCGGCATGCCGGGACAATCCCACCACGTCCAGCACATCCATCGCACGCAACTCGCTTTCGCGTCTGGACTTGCCGGCGAGCCTCAGGCCGTAAACCACGTTGGCCAGTGCCGAACGGCGCAGCATCACCGGGCGCTGGAACACCATCGCCTGATGGCGGCGCGGATCGCCGTTGCGCAGGCCGTGCCAGACGATGCGGCCGCCGGTGGGCTGCAGCAGCCCGTGGCAGAGCCGCATCAGCACGCTTTTGCCGGCGCCGTTGGGCCCGAGGATGATGGTCCGCGGGCCGGCTTCGATGCGGGCGGAAATGCCCCGGATGATCGGCGTGGCGCCGACGCTGAATGCCAGTTGGTCAAGTTCCAGGGGCAGCATCTCAGCCATACCTCCGCTGCGCCACTTCACGCAGCAATGCCGCCGCGGCGTTGAGCAGCAGCACCAGTCCGATCAGCACGATGCCGAGCCCCAGCGCCAGCGGCAGGTCACCCTTGCTGGTTTCCAGTGCGATGGTCGTGGTCATCACCCGGGTGACGCCGTCGATGTTGCCGCCGACGATCATCACCGCGCCAACCTCCGCCGCGGCGCGGCCGAAACCGGCAAGCAGAATGGTCAGCAGCGAGAACCGGGTGTCCCAGATGAGGGTCATGGCCGCGTTCAGGCGGCCCGCACCGAGCGAACGCAGTTGCTCGTCATATTCGCGCCAGGCGTCTTCGATGGTCTGCCGCGACAGCGCGGCGATGATCGGCACGATCAGCAAGGTCTGCGCAATGACCATGGCCGTCGGGGTAAAAAGGATGCCGAGGGGGCCCAGGGGACCGGCGCGCGACAGCAGCAGGTACACCAGCAAGCCCACCACCACCGGCGGCAGACCCATCAGGGCATTAAGCAGCACGACCAGTGCCTGCCGGCCGGGAAATCGGCCCACGGCAATGGCGGCGCCCAGCGGCAGGCCGATGCAACTGGCAATGAGCACCGCGCTGAGGCTGACCTGCAGGCTGAGGCCGACGATCTGTGCCAGCGTGGCATCAAATCCGGAAATCAGCGCCCAGGCCGCGGCAAAGGCTTCCCAAAGACTGGTCATGCAAATATTTTCATGGTCAAGGTTTCCCGATGATCGGAGATCATGGGAGAATCCATAACATGCAAAAAGTTGCAGGTATGAAAATAACCGGACAAATCCGCTGGACCCTCGGCGATCTCGAAATCGACCCCAGGCTGGTGGCGCTGATGGAAGCCGTGGCCCGCCACGGCAACCTGCAGGGCGCCGCAATCAGTGCCGGACTGTCTTACCGGCATGCCTGGGGCCTGTTCGAGGCCGCAGCCACGCAACTGGGCCAGCCGCTGGTCCTGCGCCAGCAGGGACGCGGCACCCTGCTCGCCCCCCTGGGGGCGCGCCTGCTGGAAGGCATGGTCGACGTCAACGGCAGCCTGGCGGCCGGCTTGCGCGAGGGCGAAGCCCGGATGGCGGAGCACCTGGGACGTGCGGAGCATGTCACCGGTTCGCCGGTTCGCGTGACCCTGCACGCGAGCCACGACCTGGCCCTCGCCCGGATGCGCGACATCATTGCCCAGCAGGGCGACTTCGAACTGACACTCAATTTCCACGGCAGCCTGGATTGCCTGGCGGCATTGCGGCGCAAGCAGTGCGAACTCGCCGGATTTCACCTGCCGGCGATTCCCGGCACACGCACACTCGCCGCGCAGTTCCTCCCCTATCTGCAGCTGAAAGGCTGGCGGGCGGCCCACCTGCTCGACCGCACCCAGGGTCTGATGGTGGCTGCCGGCAATCCGAAGGGACTGACGCGGCTGACCGATCTCGCCGGCGACAAGATCCGTTTCGTCAACCGGCAGCCCGGTTCGGGTACACGCCTGTGCCTCGATTTCCTGCTGGCCCAGCAGGGTGTGCAGCCGGCCAGCATCCACGGCTACAGCCATGAGGAGTTCACCCATGCCGCGGTCGCGGCTACCGTGGCCAGCGGCATGGCCGATGCCGCATTCGGCATCGAAGCCGCCGCGCGCGAACAGGGTCTCGACTTCGTGCCCGTCGTCAACGAACACTATTACATTGCCTCCCGCAGCACGCTGCTGCAGCGTCCGGGCATGCGCAAGCTGCTGGCATGGCTGGACAGCCGCGAATTCCGCCGCCTGGTCAATGAGCTGGCAGGTTACCGTTCGGTGGCTGCGCTGCGCTGGGTCGACGCAGTCGAGGTCATCGAATAGCCGGGCCACGCCCTGCTAGAATCCGGCCATCCCCTGCATCGAGGAATGCGCCATGAGCACCAGTCCGACACTGCGCGAATTGTCCTGCGCCGATGACTACGATCCCAATTCGATGCCCGTGCCCAGGGCGCGGGAAGTCATTGCCCGTTTCCTCTCGCCGGTCACCACTGTCGAACGCGTGGCCGTGCGCGCCGCACTGGGCCGGGTTCTTGCCGAAGACCTGGTATCCCCGGTCGATGTGCCGTCCCATGACAATTCGGCGATGGACGGTTATGCCGTGCGCTTTGCCGACCTCAAGGCCGACGGCAAAACCAGCCTGAAAATCGCCGGCAGCGCCTTTGCCGGCGCGCCCTATTCCGATGAACTGAAGACCGGCGAGGCCGTGCGCATCATGACCGGCGGCGTGGTTCCCGCGGGTGCCGCCACCATCATCATGCAGGAGCATGCCGAAGCAAAGGACGGCCAGGTCACCGTGGGAGGCGGACATAAAAAAGGGCAGAACCTGCGCAAAGCCGGCGAAGACCTGCAGCGCGGCCAACCGGCGCTGCGCCGCGGCCAGCCCCTGCGGCCCGCCGAAATCGGCCTGATCGCCTCGCTGGGCATCGCCGAAGTCCCGGTC
>JAEYXO010000212.1 GCA_023431245.1 Pseudomonadota bacterium
CCATCGAGTGTTCTCCCGTAATGTCCGGATAGGATCAGTTGGTCAGGTTGGTCAGGTTTGCCGTGATAGCGCACGGTGACGAGAGGATGCCGAGGGAAAACGCCTTTGTCAATCGTTTCCCAGAGGGAAAACCAGAGGGTACGGCATGCATGTTCCGGGGTGTTTTCCGGCATGCCGGCGGCCTGTCGATCAAGTGGCGTTTGTATCCGCGGCCGACTCGCAGCACAATAGGATCCCCTCCTCCGCCGCCTTCCGGGAATCGGCCCGCGGCGCAAGAGCAGAAACAAATCAATGACCTAACCGGGGAATTTGAATTGTGTATCTGCAACATATGCGACCCGTGCAGGAACGACATGCCGACGCCGCGCGTTAACGGCATGACCGCAACGCCCGGCTGATACGCCATCATGGCCAGACAACTCTCGCTGTTTGCCGGCGATGCGCGCAACGGTGCCGGGCACCGGGCGGTCGCTGTCGTCCCGGCCGAAGTGCCGCAGGAAGTGCGCGATCTGGCACGACAGTTGCCGAAGGGCTTGCGGCTGGGTACGTCGTCGTGGCATTTCCCCGGATGGCAGGGTTCCGTCTGGGCGGAGGCCCTGCCGCCGGGTGATCTCTCGCGCCACGGCTTGAAGGCCTACGCGCAGCATCCGCTGTTCGGCGCGGCCGGCATAGACCGCGCATTCCATGCGCCGCTGACAGCGCGCCAGTACGCGTACTATGCCGCCCAGGTGCCCGACAACTTCCGTTTTGTCGTCAGGGCGCCGGGCATGCTGACCGGTCCCTGGCAGCACGGCGGGGACGGCGGCCGTGGCGGCCCGAACGGACATTTCCTTGATCCCGCCTATGCCACTGCGCGGTTTGTCGAGCCGGTGCTCGAAGGCCTGGGCGCCGCCGCCGGACCGCTGCTGTTCCAGTTTCCGCCGCTGGGGCGGACGCTGACGCGGTCGCCGGAGCGTTTCATCGCGCAATTGCACGATTTCCTGGAACGCCTGCCGCGGGGCCCCTTGTATGCCGTGGAGATGCGCGACGGCCGCATGATCACGCGGCGGTTTTTTACTTCGCTGAAGGATGCCGGGGCACGCTATTGCGTCGGGGTGCATGCGCGGATGCCGGCAGTGGCCGCGCAGGCAGCGGCGATGTCGGGATTCGGGCCGGGACCGCTGGTGGTGCGCTGGAGCCTGCGGGCGGGGTACAGCGACGAGGACGCCACGGCGCGGTTTGCGCCGTTCGACCGGCTGGTCGACGAGGACGCCGCGACGCGGGAATCCATCGCGCGGCTGTGCACCGCGACGCTGGCAGCGGGACAGGAGTGCACGGTCATCGCAGGCAACAAGGCCGAGGGCTCGGGTCCGCTGACGCTGGTCAAACTCGCCCAGGCCATCGTTGCCGCCACCCGCGAGCGCCGGCTCGCCGCGGAAACGTGACATAACGCACGTTTCCGCACTGGCCGCCGCCGACCGTCAGGGTTTCAGGCGCGCGGCAAACTGCTTGCGGAACTTGGCCACCTTGGGCGACACCACGTACTGGCAGTACGGCTGGCGCGGATTGCGTTCGAAATATTCCTGGTGGTACGGCTCGGCCACGTAGAACCGCGGCGCGGGGGCGATTTCGGTGACGATGGGCCGGTTGAAAACGCGCGCGGCAGCGAGCCGGGCCAGCATCGCCTCGGCAGCGGCTTTCTGCCCGGGCGAATGATGGAAGATCACCGAGCGGTACTGGGTGCCGATGTCATTGCCCTGCGCATTCAGCGTGGTCGGGTCGTGAATCGCAAAAAACACCTCGAGGAGGTCGTCGTAGCTGATCACCGCCGGATCGAAAGTCACGCGGACAACTTCCGCATGCCCGGTGTCGCCGCCGCAGATGTCCTCATAGGTCGGATCCGGAAGATGCCCGCCGGCGTAGCCCGATTCCACCGACTCCACGCCGGCCAGCCCGTCGAATACCGCCTCCAGGCACCAGAAACAGCCACCACCCAGCGTCGCGACCTCGCGGCCTTCTTTGCCTGCATGCTCAAGCGCCATGGGGTTTCTCCATCAATGGGGGGAACTGCAGCTTCAGTCGCCGCGAACGGCGGTTCCTGACAGCGAGCGGCGGCGCGCGTTCAGGCCTTGCGGTGATAAGCAGTCACGCGCTCGACTTCGTTGCGTGAACCGAGCACAACGCCCGCGCGCTGGTGCAAGCGTGTCGGCTGCAGGTCGAGAATGCGCTCGCGGCCGTTGGTCGCGGCGCCGCCGGCCTGCTCGACAATCATCGCCATCGGATTGGCCTCATACATGAGGCGCAGCCGCCCTTCCTTGTGCTTGGCGTCCTGCGGATACATGAAAATCCCGCCCCGCGACAGGATGCGATAGACGTCGGCAACCATCGAGGCCACCCAGCGCATGTTGTAGTCCTTGCCCAGCGGGCCGTTTTTCCCGGCCAGGCATTCGTCGATATAGCGCTTGACCGGCGGCTCCCAGTTACGCATGTTCGACATGTTGATCGCGAACTCCGCGGTATCCGCGGGAATCTCGATCCTGGGCTGGGTCAGCACCCAGCTGCCCATTTCACGGTCCAGCGTGAATCCGGCCACGCCGTTGCCTACGGTCAGGATCAGCATGGTCGAGGGGCCGTACACCGCGAAACCCGCGGCCACCTGGCGGGAGCCGGGCTGCAGGAAGGCCTTTTCGTCGGGCTCGCAGCCCTCGGGGCAGCGCAACACCGAAAAAATGGTGCCTACCGATACGTTGACATCAATGTTCGAGGAGCCGTCGAGCGGATCGATCAGCAGCAGGAATTCGCCGCGGGGATAACGGTTGGGTATCTGGTGGGGATGCTCCATTTCCTCGGAGGCCATCGCGGCGAGGTGGCCGCCCCACTCGTTGGCCTCGAGCAGCACCTCGTTGGAAATGACATCGAGTTTTTTCTGGGCCTCGCCCTGCACATTGTCGCTGCCGGCATTGCCGAGTATGCCGGTCAGCGCACCCTTGCTCACCGCATTGCTGATCGATTTGCAGGCCCGGGCGACCACTTCGATCAGCAGCCTGAGTTCCGCCGAAACCACGCCCTTTTCGCGCTGCTGCTCGACGAGGTACTGGGTGAGTGTAATGCGCCGCATGTTTTCTCCACTAATGAACGGGGCCCGGCACACCGGGCTCGGGAACGCGATTATCCGATATACTGGTTTTAACCGGGAGAGAACCCATGATGTTGATGATTTTGAAAGAGATTTCTCGGCGCGCCCTGTTGGCCTGCGCGCTGCTGCTCCCCCTGACAGCCGCGGCGCAGACTGCAAAGCCGGCGGCACCGGCCATCGCCACCTTCGGCGGCGGCTGTTTCTGGTGCATGGAAGAAGCCTTCGACAAGGTGCCGGGCGTGCTGTCCACCGTGTCCGGCTACATGGGCGGACAGACGCCGAACCCGACCTACCAGCAGGTCTCCACCGGCAGCACCGGCCACAACGAGGTGGTGCAGGTCAGCTATGACCCGGCAAAGGTCAGTTACGCGCAGCTGCTCGACACGTTCTGGCGCAACATCGATCCGACGCAGGCCAACGGCCAGTTCTGCGACCAGGGTTCGCAGTACCGCAGCGAAATCTTTTATCACGACGAGGCGCAGCGCAAGGCCGCGGAAGCATCGAAGGCGGCCCTGCTGAAAAACAAGCCCTTTGCAGGCGAGGTGCACACGCTGGTGACCCGGGCCAGCCGCTTTTACGTGGCGGAGGAATACCACCAGGATTACTACCGGAGGAACCCTGTCCGTTACACCTATTACAAGACCGGATGCGGACGCGAGGCCCGGCTGAGGGAAGTCTGGAAAACAAAGTGACCGCTGCGCGGGTGCAACACCGGTGTCCCGGCACCTGCTGCTGATCGGCGGCGGGCACAGCCACGTCGAAGTCATCCGGCGTTTCGCCGCCGCCCCGGAGCCGGGCGTCGAAGTGACCCTCGTCAGCCCCGGCCGCCACACCGCCTATTCGGGCATGCTTCCCGGGCACATCGCGGGACATTACAGCCACGCGGACTGCCACATCGATCTCCTGCCTTTGTGCCGGCGGGCCGGCGTGCGCCTGATCGAAGACGCCGTCGACCGCCTCGATCCCGACAGACGCGTCGCCGCCTGCGGGACTGCCCGGGAGCTGCATTACGACGTGGTGTCGCTGGATGCCGGTTCGACGCCTGCGACTGCGGGTATCGCCGGCGCGTCCGAACACGGCATTCCGGTCAAGCCGGTGCCCGTCCTGCTGCGGCGCTGGGCGGCGCTGCGTGAGCGGGCACGCGGCGCTGAACGGGAATTGCGGATTGCCGTTGCCGGTGCGGGGGCTGCGGGCGTGGAAGTGCTGCTGTCGATGCAATACCGGATTGCCGCCGACGGCGGGCGCGCCCGTTTCACGCTGCTCAGCGACGGTCCGGACATCCTTGCCGCGCATCCGGCAGGCGTGCGCCGCAGCTTCGAGAGCATCCTCCGCCGGCGCGGTGTCGCCATCCGCCGCAATGCCGCGGTGGAAAGCGCGGCAGCAGGCGCTGTGCAGCTGCGCGGCGGCGAGCGGCTCCCTTGCGACGAAGTCCTGTGGATCACCGGCGCAGCCGCGCCGGCTTGGCCCGGCGCCGGCGGACTGCGCACCGATGCCGCCGGATTCGTGCTCATCGATGCGAGCCTGCAATCGCTGTCGCATCCCGGGGTGTTCGCCAGCGGCGACATTGCTTCGATGCCGCATGCGCCGCGACCGAAATCCGGCGTCCATGCGGTGCGCCAGGGACCGCCGCTGGCGGAAAACCTGCGGCGCGCGCTGCGCGGACAATCGCTGCTGCAATACCGGCCGCAGTCACGCGCGCTGGCGCTGATCAGCACCGGCGACCGTCATGCCGTGGCGTCGTACGGGCCCTTGGCATTTGGCGGGCGCTGGGTCTGGCGCTGGAAGGATTACATCGACCGCGCTTTCATGGCGCGCTACCGCGGCGCCGAAGGAAACTTTTAACTATTTGTTTTAATTGAATATTTTTAGGAAACGGTGACGCGCGCATATTTGCGCTTACCGACCTGCAGCACCACGCTGGCACCGCGCGCAAGTTTCAGCGATTTGTCGCCGACCTTCTCGCCGTCCATTTTCACGCCGCCCTGCGCCAGCATGCGCAAGGCATCCGAAGTGCTTGCGGTAAGCCCCGCCTGCTTCAGCACCGCGGCAATCGGCAGGCCGTCGCCTTCGCCGCTGAGCCTGACCTCGGGCATGTCGGCGGGAATTTCGTCGCGGCGGAAACGCGCCTCGAAATCGGCAAGTGCAGCGGCTGCGGCATCAGCGCCGTGGAAACGCGCGACGATTTCCTGGGCAAAGGCGACCTTGATGTCGCGCGGATTGCGGCCGGCCTTCACTTCGTCGCGCCAGCCGCGGATGGTTTCAAGCGGCTCGAAGGACAGCAGCTCGATGTACTTCCACATCAGCTCGTCGGACACCGACATCAGCTTGCCGAAGATCTCGTTCGGCGGCTCCTGGATGCCGACGTAGTTGCCGAGCGACTTCGACATCTTGTTGACGCCGTCGAGGCCCTCGAGCAGCGGCATCGTGAGGATGCACTGCGGCGCCTGGCCGTGGTGCTTCTGCAGCTCGCGCCCCATCAGCAGGTTGAATTTCTGGTCGGTGCCGCCGAGCTCGACGTCGGCCTTCAGCGCAACCGAGTCGTAGCCCTGTACCAGCGGGTAGAGGAATTCGTGGATCGCGATCGGCTGCTTGCCGTGGTAACGCTTGGAGAAATCATCGCGCTCGAGCATGCGCGCGACGGTGTGCGAGGCCGCCAGCCGGATCATGTCGACCGCGGTCATGCGGTCCATCCACGCCGAATTGAACACGACCTCGGTGCGTTCGCGGTCGAGGATGCGGAAAACCTGCTCGGTGTAGGTCTGTGCGTTGCGCGCAACTTCCTCCCGGGTCAGCGGCGGACGCGTGGCATTTTTGCCGGTCGGGTCGCCGATCATGCCGGTGAAGTCGCCGATCAGGAACAGCACGTGGTGACCCAGTTCCTGGAACTGGCGCAGCTTGTTGATGAGCACGGTATGGCCGAGATGGAGGTCGGGCGCGGTGGGATCGAACCCGGCCTTGATCCGCAGGGGGCGTCCCGTGGCCAGTTTTTCGCGCAGCTCGGTTTCGCGCAGCAGTTCATCGCAGCCGCGGCGGATTATTTCGATCTGGCGGTCAGTGCTGGTCATTTTTCCGTGTCGTCGTGCAATAAAGCGGTTTTCTGCGCCGCGGTACTCTGCTAAGCTTCCGGCAGAAAATTGCTTGTAAATCATAAGGGAAGCGCATGTTTTCTGCGCGATTTGCGATTCTAGCGCAAAAACTTTCAAGCCGGCTTCGTGGCAACACACCGCGCCGCATCGCGCTCGCGCTGGTGCTCCCTTTTTTCGGCGTCATGGCGGCCTTCGGCATTGCGCCGGACACGATGACCGACACCGTCGAACGCAGTACGGTGGTTGAGGAGCTGAATCTGCCGCCCCTGGTGGTGACCGCTGCAGCCGCGGACCAGACGTACTGGCGCGAAGTGCGGATTGAACGCGGAGACACCATCGCTTCGGTGCTGCAGCGGCTGGACGTCGACCAGGCAAGCGCGGTCCTGCTGCTTCAGCACACCCGCGACGCGCGCGCGCTGTACCGGCTGATTCCCGGGCGCACCATCCGCGCGCATGTGTCTGAAACGGGCCAGCTGCTGGCGCTGCGCTACCTGAACGGCACCCAGCTGCTGAAGGTTGATCTTGACCGCGATGTGCTTCGTGTATGGGAAGGGCCGGCGGATGTCGAGACCCGGGTGCACATGCGTTCGGGCGAAATCGTGTCGTCGCTGTTCGCCGCCACGGATGCGGCAGGCATGTCGGACTCGATTGCGGTCCAGATCGCCGACATCTTTTCCACCGACATCGATTTCCACCGGGACCTGCGCCGCGGCGACCGGTTTTCGGCGGTGTACGAGATGCAGTATCACCAGGGTGAACCGATCAAGGCCGGACGGCTGCTGTCGGCCGAATTCGTCAACCAGGGCAAAACCTTCCACGCCGTGTGGTTCTACAGCGGGGACGGCCAGGGCGGCGGTTATTACACGCTCGACGGCAAGAACATCCGCAAGGCCTTCCTGCGCTCGCCGCTGGAGTTCTCCCGCATCAGCTCCGGCTTCAGCAATGCACGCCTCCACCCGGTGCTGAAGACCTGGCGCGCACACCGCGGCGTCGATTATGCGGCGCCCACGGGGACCCGGGTCAAAAGCACCGGCAGCGGCGTCGTCGAGTTCGTTGGCCGCCAGGGCGGGTACGGCAATCTGGTGGTGATCCGGCACCAGTCGAGATTCACAACCTGGTACGCGCACCTGTCGCGTTTTGCCCCCGGCATGCACAAGGGCAAGCGGGTTTCCCAGGGGGAAATCATCGGCTTCGTCGGCAGCACCGGCATGGCCACCGGCCCCC
>JAEYXO010000248.1 GCA_023431245.1 Pseudomonadota bacterium
TCACCCACCTGGTGATTCCGCTGTTCTTCGGCAGCATCGGCACCGCCTTCGGCTATGCGCCGGTGTGGCTCGCCAACTCGGCGCTGCTCGGCGTCGGCGGCTGGCTGGTGCGCCGCGGCCGGGAATAAAAAATCAACTGAAAGGCGCGGTTAGAAAGGCGTAGCGAGCGGCACGAGGGCGAGGAGCACGGCGCGCAGGAATCGAGACATATCCGTTTTGATAGGCGAGATTCCGAGCACCGCGCGACGAAGCCATCGTGTCGCGCAGTAGCCTTTCAGCGCAGGATGATGGTCAGGCTGAAATCGCCGCGCAGCAGGCTGACCGCATAACCGCGCTCCGATCCCCTCAGCAGCCCCTGGAATTCGGCGACGCTCTGCACGCGGCGGCGGTTCACCGCGTAGATGATGTCGCCGGGACGGAAGCCGGCCTGCAGCGCGCGGCTGCCGGGCTCCACCGCGGCGACCACCAGGCCGCCGCCGCGCAGACGCTGGAACAGCGGGCTGCCGCGTTCGATCTCCACCACCCGCAGTCCCGGCAATTGCGCCACCGCCTGCGGCTCCCCGCTGCTGGCGGTCTGCGGCGGCGCGATGCGGGTGCGGATGCGCTGCTGCGCGCCGTCGCGCAGGATGCCGAGTTCGACTTCCTCGCCCACCGGCGTCAGTCCCAGGCGCGCGCGCAGTTCCCCGGAGCTGCGGATCGGCCGACCGTTGAGCGTGGTCACCACGTCGCCTTCGCGCAGGCCGGCGCGGTCGGCGGGCGAGCCGTCCTCGACCCCGGCGATCAGCGCGCCGTCCAGCGTTGGCAGCCTGAGCTTGCGCTGCAGTTCGGCCGGCACGTCGGCCATCTCGATGCCGAGCCGGCCGCGGCGCACCTCGCCGTGGCGCACGATCTGGTCCATCACTGCGCGTGCCATCGCCGAAGGCACCGCGAAGCCGATGCCGACGTTGCCGCCGGCGGGGCCGATGATCGCGGTATTGATGCCGATCAGTTCGCCGCGCAGGTTGACCAGCGCGCCGCCGGAGTTGCCGGGGTTGATCGAGGCGTCGGTCTGGATGAAATCCTCGTAGCCCTCGACCGACAGCCCGCTGCGCCCCAGCGCGCTGACGATGCCCGAGGTCACGGTCTGGCCGATGCCGAAAGGATTGCCGATCGCGAGCACGTAATCGCCGACCTGCAGCGCGTCGGAGTCGCCGATACGCAGCGCCGACAGGTTCTGCGCCGGGATCTGCAGCACCGCGATGTCGGTGCCGGGATCGGTGCCGACCAGCTTCGCCGGGAAGCTGCGGCGGTCCTTCAGCGTGACGATGACCTGTTCGGCATCCTTGATCACGTGGTTGTTGGTCAGCACGTAGCCGCGCGCGGCATCGACGATGACACCGGAGCCGGCGGCCTGCTCCTTGCGCTGCGGGCGGTCGGGCAGGTTGAAGAAACGGCGGAAGAAGGGGTCGCGGAACAGCGGGTTGTCTTCCATCGGCGCGCGCGTCAGCACCGAGATGTTCACCACCGCCGGCGTGACCTGGTTCACCAGCGGCGCCAGCGTTGGCAGGCCGCGTGCGTCCGTGGCCGGCTGAGCGGCGGCCGGCGCGGGTCCCAGCAGGCCGAACAGCAGCGCGGCGGCGGCCGAAAGGAAATGTCCGAAAAACAATGGGATACGGTTATTCATGCGCAGTTTTCCCCGGTGGTGTGGCTGACCAGATGGTTGCCGCCACGGCGTATTTCAAGCCGCGCATGATACGCCCGCCCCGCGCACGGCGGGACGGGTGTCGTTACTTCAGGATCTTGAACAGGTTGTTGAAGCTGTCCGTCCAAAGGCGCAGGCCCGGGATCCTGTCGATGTCCTGGGCGGACTCGGTGATCTTCGGGTGCTCCAGCAGCTTCGCGTTGCGCGAGACCAGCACCCAGTCGGTGTTGGCCAGGTCCGAGCTGTTGTCCGGATCATCGGCGACCAGCACCGTGTGCAGGCCGTATTCTTCGGCGATGCGTTTCACCACGGGTGCCAGGTTCAGGAAGCGGTTGGTGACATGGAAGGCGATCACGCCGTCTTCCTTCATGTTTTTCAGGTAGATGCCCATTGCCTGGTGGGTCATCAGGTGCGTCGGTATCGAATCGCTGGAGAAGGCGTCGATCGCCAGCACGTCGTAGCGCTGCGCCGGTTCCCGTTCCATCGTCAGCCGCGCGTCGCCGAGCAGGGTTTCGATCTTCGCCTGGCTGGAACCGAGGTAGCTGAATTCGGTTTTCGCGATGTCGATGACCTGCGGATTGATTTCGTAGAAGCGGTAGAGGTCGCCCGGCCGGCCGTAGACGGCCAGCGTGCCCGCACCGAGTCCGACCACGCCGACACGGATGTCGCGGCCGGCGGCGCGCTTGATGTCGATGATGCGGCCGATGCCCGCGGTCGGGCCGTAGTAGGTGGTCGGTTCCAGGCGCCGTGCCGGGTGCAGGAACTGTTCGCCGTGCATGATCACGCCGTGCATCAGGCGGCGGGTGCCCTGGATGTCGGCTTCGCTGCCGAAATCCTTGACGCGCAGCGTGCCGTAGAAATTGCGCGTCATCACCCGCGTGTCCTTCGACAGCATTTTCACGTAGAGGTGGATGTGGAAGCCGGTGAAGCCGGCGGCAACCAGCGCCAGCACGGGCACCAGCGGCATCACGCGCCGCGACAGGAAGGCCGCCAGCAGCAGCGTGCCGAAGAGACCGAGGCCGAACTCGTAATAGGTGTTGAACAGCTTGGGTGCGACAAAGCCGATCGCGAGGCCGCCGATCGCGCCGCCCAGCGAAATCATCAGGTAGTAGCCGGTGAGATGGCGCGGCGCCGGCTTCAGCGCCGCGAGTTCGCCGTGGAAGAACATGCACATCACGAACAGGCCGACCGCGAACAGCGGGATCGCCTGCTTGATGTCCATCACGCCGCCGTCGGTGTGCAGCGCCCAGGCCATCGCGCCGACGATCACCAGCAGCGGGCCGAAGAACAGCTTGCGCTGGTACCAGTTGCGGCCCTCGAAGCAGAGTACGAAGGACAGCAGGTACAGCACCAGCGGCAGGATCCACAGGAAGGGCACCGAGGCCACGTCGTGGGTGATGTGGTTGGTGACCGCGATCAGCATGAAGGAGCCGAGTGCGGCCAGCGTCAGCCACAGCAGGTAGTCGCCGAAGCGCGGCGCCGGACCGTCCGCCGCGGTGTTGCCCGCGACGGCTGCAGCCGCACCGCCGGTCGCGCGCAGGCTGAAGAAGGCCGATGTTGCGCAAAGCAGCACGAACAGCCCGTAACCGATGCTCCAGCCGATCGACTGCTCGCGGGTGGTGACATAGGGTTCAACCACAAAGGGATAGGCAACGAGCGCGATCAGCGAGGCGCCGTTCGACAGCGCGAACAGGCGGTAGACGTTTTTTGCCTGCGGATAACTGCGCGCGAACCAGGCCTGCAGCAGCGGGCCGGTGGTCGACAGCAGGAAATAGGGCAGGCCGATGGTGGCGACCAGCAGTCCGAGGATCAGCCAGGTCGGATCCTCGTCGCCATCGGGTTTCCAGCCGCCGCCGGCAATGATCGGCAGCGAGACCAGGCTCGCCACCAGCAGCACGACATGCAGGATCACCTGCGGCCGCGGCTTCTGGAAACGCACGGTCCAGTCGGCATAGGCGTAGCCGGCAAGCAGCACCAGCTGGAAAAACATCAGGCAGGTCGTCCATACCGCCGCAGAACCCCCGAACCACGGCAGGATCTGTTTCGCCATGATCGGTTGCACCAGGAACAGCAGGAACGCGCTCGCAAAAATAGTCAGCGCGTATATCGGCATTTATATAACCTATTGATTTTAAACAATAATTTGTTATTCTGCGGGGCGATTGCGACGGGGAGCAACCCGCTGACAGACCATCGGGAACAGTGGAAAGTTGCGTTTGCGCGGGTATCGCCACAGCGCGGACCGCCGCGATTGTAACCGCAGTACGCTTGAGCCGGGAGTGAGCCGGGCAAGGCGTCACGCAAGTGTGGCGCCATCGTGCCAGACGCGGTGACCGCGCACCGCGGATCAGCCGGGCGCGCCGACCGGCAGCGTCCTGCAGTCGGACACGTTTTCCAGCGCGGCCAGCTGCGCATGCAGCGCGGCGGCCTGCGGGTGCGGGCCGGCCATGCGCATGAACTTGGTCTGCAGTTCTCCTGCCGACAGCGGCGTGGCCGGTGTGCCCCTGAATTCCTCGGCAAAACGTTCGAAGCGGCGGCCGTCCTTCAGCACGACCTCGACCCGTGTCGCCCAGGCGCCGCCCTTTTCCTCTTCGCCCATCTCGACGACCTTCAACTGCTTGGCGAGGCTGCGCACGCGCATATCGTTGAGCGCCGTTTCCGAGAAGGCCAGCGGATCGTTGACGTCGTAGTGGAGCGCGATCGCCGCGCAGAAGGGCACGCTGTACTGGGCGCCGGCGACGTCCTGCGGCTCGCGGATGTCGTGATGAGACAGGATCTTGTGGCGGGCGTGGATGGTCAGTTGCGCCACGTCATCACCGCTGAAGCCGTGTTCGGCGCGCAGCTCCTGCAGCGACTGCACGGGAGTGTGCGCGGTGATGTGGCAGGCGTAACGCTTCAGGCAGGCATGGACGATGTCGTAGTGGCTGCCGAGGTCTTTCGTGAACTGCGTGGCGTCGCCGTCGCGGGCATAGGCTTCGAGGTAGCCGTATTTCCCCTCGAGCACGCTGTCCGGGCCTTCGTAGCCGTCGCGGGCGAGCAGTGCCGCAACCACGCCGGCCTCGGCGGCGCGGCCCATGTGCAGGCGTTTCACCATCGCGCCGTTGCCGGCCTTGGCGAAGGCGAGCAGTCCGCCGCCCATCGAGCCGGCGATGCCCAGCGCCTGGGTCAGTTGTTCCGCGTTCAATCCCAGCAGCCGGCCGGCGACGATCGCCGAACCGAAGGGGCCGTTGGTGCCCGGCGCATGAAAGCCCAGCGATTCCGTGGTCTGTTTCGCCGCGAGCCCGATGCGGAACATCACCTCCGCGCCAGCGACGAAGGCGGTCAGCAGCGCCTTGCCGCCCGCCCCCTGTTGTTCGGCAACTGCGAGGGCTGCCGGCAGCAGGATCGCCCCGGGATGCACGCCGGCGCTGGGTTTGCGCAGGCCGTCGAGTTCGAAGGCATGCGAGGCGACGCCGTTGGCCAGTGCCGCCGCCGGCGCCGAAACTTTGTACGGGGTGCCGATGACACGGCTGGCGCCGCT
>JAEYXO010000307.1 GCA_023431245.1 Pseudomonadota bacterium
CTTCGTCGTCGGTGTGGTAGACGGTGACCCAGAGCGTGTCCTTGGGCAGTTTGTCGACGCCGGTCAGCAGCTCCCTGGCGTAGTGGATGGCATCCTTCTTGAATTAGTCACCGAAGGAGAAGTTGCCCAGCATTTCGAAGAAGGTGTGGTGGCGTGCGGTGTAACCGACGTTTTCGAGATCGTTGTGCTTGCCGCCGGCGCGCAGGCTGCGCTGCGAAGTCGTCGCCCGCTTGTAGGGCCGGTTTTCCTGGCCGAGAAAAACGTCCTTGAACTGCACCATGCCCGAGTTGGTGAACAGCAGCGTCGGGTCATTGCCGGGCACCAGCGGGCTGGAGGCCACGATGGTGTGCCCCTTGGATTCGAAGTATTTGAGGAACTTGTCGCGGATTTCTGCGGATTTCATGCGGGTGCGCCGGTGGGTTTGCGTAAGGCGCAGATTTTAAACCAGTTTTACCGCATCAACCGCCACCGCAGCGCGGTTCATCCCGCTTCCCGGCCGCCGCAGGCGACCGGAGCACCTGCCGTCAGTAAGCCTTGTGCGTAAACGCAAGCACCAGTGGCTGCGGCTGCCCGCCGCCGCGAACCGCTTGCGGCACGGCGCCGTCCCGGACGGCAACGGCCTGCGCCGCGGGGGATGCGGCCGCTGCCGGAATGTCGGGCGCCACCTCCTGCCCGATGAACAGGGTCAGCACCGCAATCACCAGCGCCGAATAAAACACAAAGGCATCACGATCACGGGTCATTCTGTTCACCTCACTCATCATCGTCTCCCCCACTCCGGAACAGTTTCACGATCACCTCGCTGCTGAAACCCCGGCCCAGCAGGAACCTCGCCTGCTTCGCCCGCTCCGCCGCATTCGCCGGTGGCGAGCGGAATTTCCTTTTCCACACCGTCCGCGCCGCCTCCAGTTCGCCGCCCTTCAGGGTGGCCAGCACTGCCGCCGCGGTCTCTGCCGGAACACCTTTCAGCTCCAGATCGCGGCGGATGCGCGCCGGTCCGTAACGGCCGCGCCGCGCATGTGCGATCTGCTCGGCGGCACGCTGCTCCGACAGCCAGCCGCGTTGCGTGAAGTCGTCAAGGACCTGCGCAAGCTCGGCTTCCGACTCAGCATGCGGCGCGAGCTTGATCGCCAGTTCGTGGCGGGTATGCTCGCGCCGCGCCAAGTGCCTAAGTGCGCGTGCCCTGAGACCGGGTTCTTTGGCCGGCATGCCGCCTGTCGCCGCCGGCGGATCGGATTACTGCCCCGACGCCTTCTTGCGGGCGGCCGGGTCCGACTCGACCACTTCCAGCGCCGCCTTTTCCTTCTTCACCTGCGGCCCGCCGTTGATGCCCAGCACTGCACGGATCTTGGCTTCGATCTCGTCGGCGATTTTCGGGTTCTCGCGCAGCCAGTCACGGGTGTTGTCCTTGCCCTGGCCGATGCGGTCCTTGCCGTAGGAATACCAGGCGCCGGACTTTTCGATGATGTTGTGGGCCACGCCGAGCTCGATGATCTCGCCTTCGCGCGAAATGCCTTCGCCGTAGAGAATGTCGAATTCGGCCTGGCGGAACGGCGGCGCCACCTTGTTCTTGACGATCTTGGCGCGGGTCTCGGAGCCGATGACCTCCTCGCCCTTCTTGATCGAGCCGATGCGGCGGATGTCGATGCGCACCGAGGCGTAGAACTTCAGCGCATTGCCGCCGGTGGTGGTTTCGGGATTGCCGAACATGACGCCGATCTTCATCCGGATCTGGTTGATGAAAATCACCAGCGTGTTCGAACGCTTGATGTTGGCGGTGAGCTTCCTCAGCGCCTGCGACATCAGCCGCGCCTGCAGGCCCATCTGCGGTTCGCCCATCTCGCCCTCGATCTCGGCCTTGGGCACCAGCGCCGCCACCGAGTCGATGACCACCACGTCGACCGAACCGGAGCGCACCAGCATGTCGGCGATCTCCAGCGCCTGCTCGCCGTTGTCGGGCTGGGAAATGATCAGCTCATCGACCTTGACGCCGAGCTTGGCGGCGTACTGCGGATCGAGCGCATGCTCGGCATCGATGAAGGCCGCGGAACCGCCGAGCTTCTGCATCTGTGCGATCACCGACAGCGTCAGCGTGGTCTTGCCCGAGGATTCCGGACCGTAGATCTCGACCACCCGGCCACGCGGCAGGCCGCCGATGCCGAGCCCGATGTCGAGCCCCAGCGAACCCGTCGATACCGCCTGGATGTCGCGGGCGACGTCCGATTCGCCCATGCGCATCACCGAGCCCTTGCCGAACTGCTTTTCGATCTGCGACAGCGCCGCTGCGAGCGCCTTGGTCTTGTTTTCGTCCATGATGTCCTCTTCCTTGTGCTGGTTTGTCCGGTGTGCTGCGACCCAATCGACGCTTCGCATTATACACAGTTTCCGGCAAAAAGCTGGTTATTTATACAGTAGTGTGCAAATAACCATGTGTTTGACTAAATTATGTTTAAAATCAATTATTTATATCAAACAATCCGAGCCGGCAGCAGCTCCAGAACCCCTTCCAGTGCGGTCTTTACCGCAGCCCGCCGCACCGCCTCGCGGTCACCGGGAAAGTGCAGAGTCGCGCTTTTCGGTTCACCGTTTTTGACACCCCCGGCAAAACACACGGTGCCCACCGGTTTCTGCGGCGTGCCGCCGTCGGGCCCCGCGGTGCCGCTGATGGCGACCGCAACCTGCGCATGGCTGTTGGCCAGCACGCCGGCGACCATTTCGCGCACCACCGGCTCCGACACCGCGCCATGCGCGCCCAGCGTGTCCTGGGATACGGCCAGCATTTCGCGCTTCGAGATGTAGGTGTAGCTGACAAACCCCCGCTCGAACCACTGCGAGCTGCCCGGCACCGCGGTCACCGCCTGCGCCACCCAGCCGCCGGTGCAGGATTCCGCCGTCGCCAGCATCAGCCCCTGCGCCTTCAGCGCCTTGCCCGCTTTCAACGCCAGTTCATACAGAACCTTGTCCGGCATCATCACCTCCGTTGTTTAGGCGAGCCACGCGTAAGCGCCCGCAATCACCAGCAGCGTGTATCCCGCCGCCAGCAGGTCGTCCCACATCACGCCGAATCCGTTCTTCAGCACGCGGTCATAGTAACGAATGGGCGGCGGCTTGAAGATGTCGAACAGGCGGAACACCAGGAAGGCGAAAGCCTGCCAGTAACCGGTCGCCGGCACGAAGAACAGCACCAGCAGGAAGGCCACCGTCTCGTCCCACACCATGCTGCCGTGGTCGGCGACCCCCAGCGCATGGCCGGCGACGGAAGACGCCCACACGCCGAGCCAGAACAGCAGGACGACCAGCAGCAGAAAACTCCAGGGATCGAGCAGCGGCGACAGCAGATGGAACAGCGGCAGCGCAAGCAGCGTACCGAAAGTGCCGGGCGCGGCCGGCGACAGGCCGACGCCGCCGCCGAAGGCGATGAAATGCGCCGGATGGCGGTAGACGAAACTCAGGGTCGGACGGGCGAAAGCTTCAGGCACGGCGTCGGATTTCATCAGTCATGCAGTTCACCCGAACATACCACCGGAGGCCCCCGTCCATGTCATCGCTGACCGGCGGCAACGGCGGCCCGGCGCAGCGCCTCGAGCTGCCGCGCAATTTCCGGCCGCGCGTCCTCCGGCGGCCATCCGCGGTCGCGATGCGGCTCCAGCACCGCCTCTGCCGCCGCTGCCGCGTCGCCGACCGC